>NZ_CAXREH010000234.1:0-38715 GCF_964229375.1 Cognatishimia sp. | reverse complement strand
GATATTGAAATTAAAAAAGTAATCGCCAGAAATGTCTTGAAATGGTGAAACGTGCATGCGTTTTTGTGCGGACATAGTCATTTCCGGCAAAATCGCAGAGTTTTCGGCCGTGCAGACATAGTTGTGGCGGTCGCCAAAGGTGTTGTTCACCTCAGCAATGGCCCCCACAAGATCCCCGTCGCGAAATGCCAGCCAGAAACTGACCGGATTGAACCCAAGTCCCAGAAAGCGCGGCTGGGTCAGCAGCATCACCTTGGCGCCAGATATGCCATGATCCGTAAACACCTTTGTGGCCCACGAAAGGCCATCCCCGGCGCCACGCGGCCCGCCATGATCCTTGTCCCAGACAGACAACAGATTAAAGCGGTTGCGTCCAAACAACGCGGGACCTTCGCGCGACAGTGGATCTATCAGCACAAAGTCGACGTGATAGCTGAATATCCGCGCGCCCGGCCCTTTGCGTCGATGGACGGTCCGAGCAGCGATATGTTCGGGCCAGGCGCTCATGCAGCCAAAGCCAACCGCTGTGCCGAAATTGAGCGCGTAACGCGCATGGCGCTGGCATAGCCGTCTTCGTGAAAGCCGTGACGCAGATAGGCGCCGGCAAACCAGGTGTTGCGTGTGCCCTGCAGCTGCGCGACTGTTTGCTGCGCCCGCAATGCTGCGCTGTCAAAGATGGGGTGTCTGAACATCTTTTGATCATAGATCAATTCATCACGCACGTCAGTCGCCGGGTTCAGGGACACAAACATCGGGTCGTTTTCCGGAATATTCTGAAGCTTGTTCATCCAATAGGTCACGCCAATCTCGGGACGGCTGTCGACCAGATCAGCTTTATACACCCAAGATGACCAGCACGCGCGCCGTTTTGGCATCTGCGCGGTGTCGCGATGCAGGATCATGCGGTTGTCCTGATAGCGTAGATCACCAAGGGCTGCGCGTTCTTCGGGACTCGCGTCCGTCAACAGACGCAGGCTGTCGTCGCTGTGGCAGGCCATAACGACCTGATCATAGCTTTCGGCCTCATGGCCTCGCGAAGACACCACAGCGCCGCTCTGCGTGCGTCTCACGGCCTCTACGGGGGCGTTTTCGCGGATTTCTACCCCGCGCAGCTCTAAATTGCGGCGCAAACGGCCGACATAGGACGTAGAGCCGCCCGAAACTGTCCACCATTGGTGTTGCCCCTTGTGACTGAGCAAAGCGTGATTGCGAAAAAACTGAACCAGCGACTTCGCTGGAAAGGCATCGATTTCAGTTGCAGGCGTAGACCAGATCGCGCCACAGATCGGCATCAGGTAATACCGGCGGAACCAATCGCCCAAGCGCATGGTCTTGATAAGGTCACCAATGGTGACATCGTCGGTCTTTGCAAGCGCCTCGGCATTTGCGTTGAACTTAAAAATATCGCGCACCATCCGGTAGTAAGACGGACGTGTCAGGTTTTCTTTCTGTGCTGTCAAAGACGACAGGTTGCGTAGACCATATTCGATCCGTCCGCCGTCGATTGTAGCACCAAAGCTCATGTCGGATTTTTCGACCGGCACGTCCAGATCCTGGAACATGCGGGTCAGATGCGGATAGTTGACGTAGTTGAAAACGATAAATCCGGTATCAACCGGCTGATCGCCGTTTAAGCCGGCCACAACGGTCCGTGCATGACCGCCAAGCCGCTTCTCGCCTTCATACAACGTGACCTGAAACTGGTCCGCAAGCTGGTATGCGGCAGCCATGCCAGAGATCCCGCCGCCAACAATGGCCACGCGCTGACGAAGAGAAGTGGGTATATCAAAAGACATGTAAGCTCCGGCGTTACTTTCAGAATTTACGCATTCCATAGGGCAGTGGATCAAATTTGTTGCGGGTTTTTTTCTATTTTTTGATCCGATGCTTCACCCGCCTCGTAAACTCGATATGCTGACGCTGGACCAGATAACGACCAAAGAGCTTGACCGCGCGCCCCAGGCGCATCGCGAGATCATGTCTTCAAAGGCTGTGAGGCAAGGCGTGGCAGAGGGATTTTCAGACCAAACCAACTGGATGTTGGCCGTGCGAGATTCGCGCGACAAAGCCGCGTTTGGCCTGTTGTTTGACTACTACGCGCCTCGACTCAAGGGCTTCGTCATGCGTTCCGGCACCGGAAACGCGCAGGCAGAAGAAATCGTTCAGGACGTTATGCTGACGGTTTGGCGCAAAGCCCATCTGTTTGACCCGCAACGTGCGCAGGTCAGCAGTTGGATTTATCAGGTGGCTCGCAACCGCCAAATTGACATCTTGCGCAGAGAAGCTCGCCCAGTTCCCGAAGAGCTTAAACCGCCAGAGTCAACAGACGAAGACGCAAGTCAAATTCTCGCGCTTGACCAAGAGGCTCAAAAGCTTCGTCAGGCCCTCGCGCGTCTAAAACCGGGTCAGAGAGAAATGGTGGAAAAAGCCTATCTCGGTGACCTGACACACGCAGAAATCAGGGCAGAGACAGGTCTGCCTCTTGGAACAATAAAGTCGCGCATCCGACTGGGGCTGGAAAAGCTGCGCCACGAACTCAAGGACTTGAGATCCCCATGACCACTCTTTCTCAGGACATCAACCACCACATTTCCGAGCCGCTCTTGGCCGCTTATGCTGCCGGGTCGCTGGAATCCCACTATGCTTTGGTCGTCGCAGCACATGTGTCGATGTGCGACGAATGCCGTGCGCGTTTGGCTGCACACGAAGCTGCTGGCGCAGCCGTTATGGAATGCTCTGTCTCCAAAAACATCTCACCTCGGGCAAAGTCAGACGTCATGGCGATGCTCGATCAGCCGGCACCGGCCCCCGAAGTGTCTTACACGAGATCAGGCGTGTTTCCTGCACCGGTCATGGCCGCTCTCAAAGGCAAGCCACCGAAATGGAAACCCGTGGGATTTGGCGTCCGGCAGAGCATTCTGCACGCCGATAAGTCCGGCTCCGTCAGGCTGCTTTACATTCCAGGCGGCGAGGCTGTGCCCGAGCACGGACATCGCGGCATAGAGCTGACCCTAGTTTTGCAAGGATCTTTCAGCGACGAGACCGGCCGGTTCGGTGTTGGCGACGTTGAAATTGCAGGTGATGATCTGGATCACGCTCCGATCGCAGACAAAGGCGATGCTTGTATCTGTTTGGCCGCGACCGGTGCGCCATTGCGGTTCACGTCCCTGGTGCCACGTATTTTCCAGCCGATCTTCAGAATCTAAAAAGGGCAGGGGATAACCCCCCGCCCTTTATTTTTCAAACCTTTGAATGGTTGCCGCTTACAGAAGTGCGCCCATTGCTTTGCCGGTATCGACCATACGGTTCGAGAAGCCCCATTCATTGTCATACCAGCTGACCACGCGGACAAGTCCTTCGGACGTCACACTTGTTTGCGGTGCGGCAAATGTCGAGGAATGCGGGTCATGGTTAAAGTCCATGGACACCAGCGGACGATCTTCATAAGCCAGAATGCCTTTCAGAGCACCTTCGCTGGCGTCTTTGACAGCGGCATTGATTGCGTCAACAGATGCGGCTTTCTCTGGAACGAAGGACAGGTCCACCAAAGACACGTTGGCTGTTGGAACGCGGATCGCGGACCCTTCCAGACGACCTTTCAGATGCGGCAGAACCTCGGAAATCGCGCGGGCGGCACCGGTTGACGTCGGGATCATGCTCATGGCTGCGGCGCGGGCACGGTACAGATCCTTATGCGCGGCATCATGGGTTGGCTGGTCACCGGTATAGGCGTGGATCGTTGTCATATATCCGGTCTTGATGCCAAAGGTGTCGTCCATGACTTTCGCCAGAGGCGCAAGGCAGTTCGTGGTGCAGGACGCATTCGAAACGACGATGTCATCAGCAGTCAAATCACCGTGGTTTACACCATAAACAACAGTGCGGTCCGCGTCTTTGCCCGGTGCCGAGATCAAAACCCGTTTGGAGCCATTGGCCAAATGCGCGGTCGCTTTGTCTTTGGCAGTGAAAATGCCAGTGCATTCATAGGCGATGTCCACGCCAGACCATGGCAGGTCTTCTGGATTGCGGATCGCGGTCAGTTTGATCGATTGGTTGCCGACTTTGATGATGTCGCCTTCGACCGTGACGTCCGCCTTAAGGCGACCGTGAACCGAGTCAAACTGAAGCAGATGCGCCAGAGTCTCGGCAGGGGCCAGATCATTAATGCCGACGACATTCACATCTTGCACGTCCTGCTCGATAATCGCGCGCAACACATTGCGGCCAATCCGCCCAAAGCCGTTGATGGCGATATTAAGGGTCATCTTTTATCTCCGGTTATCTTTACAGCGGCAGAGTTCTAGGATTCTACGCTGTAGCACTTGTTAGCGTTAACAATTTCGGCTCACCGCTAACGCTAACAGTTGGGAAAATCAAGAGGCAGACTTTCTAAACTCACGCGCTTGTGCGGCCTCCGCGTCAAAAAGCGCAACATTCGGCCTATCTCAGAGATTGATCCCGCAAATGGCTTCCTCTACAAGCAGCCTCAACCGAGTCCCCACGTAGGTTGACCCGTATCGGGACTCGTGAGTGACATTTGAACACGCGGCGTGACCCTATCCACATGCTGCAAAACCCCTCTGAGACAGGTGAAAGGCGAAAAATTCATGACCGACACATCGAAGCCAGACGTATTGTATACAATTGTAGACGAAGCTCCGGAGCTGGCATCTGCCTCCTTGCTTCCGATCATTCGTTCCTTCGCATCCGCGGCGGGTCTGAATGTGGGAACCAAGGATATTTCGCTGGCAGGCCGGATCATTTCGACCTTCCCGGAAAGCCTGCCTGCCGATCTTCAGCAGTCAGATGATCTGGCAGAGCTGGGATCTCTGGTGAAAACCCCAGAGGCAAATGTGATCAAACTGCCAAACATCTCGGCTTCTGTCCCACAGCTTGTTGGCGCGATCACCGAGTTGCAGGAAAAAGGCTATACACTGCCTGACTACCCAGAAGACCCGCAAACAGACGCTGAAAAAGCCGTGCGCGCCAAGTATGACGCGATCAAAGGCTCTGCGGTGAACCCTGTTCTGCGCGAAGGTAACTCTGATCGTCGTGCTGCGAAAGCGGTCAAGAACTATGCTCAGAACAACCCGCACTCCATGGGGGCCTGGGTTTCTGACAGCAAAACCAAAGTGTCCTCCATGCCGGGCAAAGACTTCTACGCAAACGAAGTTTCGGCGACCATCTCGGCCGCACAAGCAGGCGATGCGAAAATTGAATTCGTTGCAAAGGACGGCGCGACAACAGTTCTGAAAGACGCATGGCCTTTGGATGAGGGCACGATTGCGGACGCGACCTTCATGTCGGCAAAAGCCCTTTCCAGCTTCCTTGCAGGCGCAATCGAAGACACCAAAGCCGATGGCACCATGTTCTCTTTCCACATGAAAGCGACCATGATGAAAGTGTCTGACCCTATCATCTTTGGTCACGCGGTCAAAGCTTGGCTTGGTCCTGTCTGGGACACCCATGGCGCAGCGATTGCGGCGGCCGGTGGCTCTCCGAACTCCGGTCTTGGTGATGTTCTGGCGGCGATTGAGACGCTTGATAACGCGGATGCAATCAAATCCGAGATTGCCGCTCTGGATCGCCCCTCGATGTATATGGTTGATTCCGACAAGGGCATCACCAACCTGCACGTTCCGTCTGATGTGATCATCGACGCGTCCATGCCAGCCGTGATCCGTGCGGGCGGCAAGGGTTGGGACGAAGCAGGCAACAAGGGTGACACCAACTGTGTTATCCCGGATCGCTGCTATTCCACTGTCTATGACGAGACGATCAACTTCTTCAAAGCCAATGGCGCGCTTGATGTGACCAAGGCGGGCGCTGTGGCCAACGTCGGCCTGATGGCGCAGAAAGCCGAGGAATACGGATCTCACCCAACCACATTCGAAGCGCCTGCGGATGGCACCATCCGTATCGTG
The DNA here is from genome assembly GCF_964229375.1 of Cognatishimia sp. Classification (GTDB taxonomy): domain Bacteria; phylum Pseudomonadota; class Alphaproteobacteria; order Rhodobacterales; family Rhodobacteraceae; genus Cognatishimia. The sequence goes on along the minus strand of NZ_CAXREH010000234.1, from coordinate 32,791 downwards.
CTGGCCAACGGTGAAACCCTGCACAGCCACGACGTGGACGCAGGCGACATCTGGCGTGCGTGCACAGTGAAAAAAGCACCGATCGAGAACTGGATCCAACTGGCGATGGACCGTCAGCGTCTGACCGGTTCCGAAGCGATCTTCTGGCTCGACGCAAACCGCGCCCACGATGCACAGTTGATCGAATATGTAGTGCCAGCTCTGGAAGCTGCCGGCGTTGCGGATAAGTTCCTGACACTGGCCCCACGCGAGGCGACCCGTCAGTCGCTGGAAACCATTACAGCGGGCAACGACAGCATTGCCATCACCGGCAACGTTCTGCGTGACTATCTGACCGACCTGTTCCCGATCCTCGAGCTGGGCACATCGGCGAAAATGCTGTCCATCGTGAAACTGATGAATGGTGGTGGCCTGTTTGAAACCGGGGCAGGGGGTTCGGCACCTAAGCACGTTCAGCAGCTGGTGGAAGAAAACCACCTGCGTTGGGATTCGATGGGTGAATTCTGTGCTCTCGGTGAAAGCCTGAACTTCATCGCAGATGCACAGGGCAACGCCAAAGCGGGTGTGCTGGGCGCTGCGGCGGAAATCGCGACGCAAGGCATTCTGGACAACAACAAATCCCCGTCTCGTAAAGTGGGCGAGCCTGACAACCGTGATAGCCACTATTGGTTCGCGCGTTACTGGGCCGAGGCACTGGCCGCTCAGACAGGCGACGCCGATATGGCCGCGCATTTCACGCCGATTGCTGAAAAGCTGGCGGCGAATGAAGACGCGATTGTGTCTGAACTGGCAGCCGCTCAGGGCAAGCCAGCGGATCTGGGTGGGTATTACAAGACCGATCCTGCGAAGACGGCCGCTGTCATGCGCCCAAGCGCCACTCTGAACGCGATTATCGATTAATCAGAGCGTTCTGATCCAAACGAAAGCGCCGCCTGAAAGGGCGGCGCTTTTTGATTTGGGCATAGAGAAAGGCGCCCGGGGGACAACGGACGCCTTTCTGGTGCCAGCGTGGGGGATGGCACTCGGGGAAATTCTAGCTGTTTACGACGGCTCTTAAGTCCTTGCGCATCGTGTCTTTCAGGATCGCTTGATAGGCCGCACGTTCCTCGCCCTGGTTCAAGACTGGCTCAGACACACCACGGGCCTTAAGGGCACGCGTCGACATATGCAGGATCTTGCAATAGGTCTCGGCACGTTTTTCAGCGCGATCAACGGCGTTTTGAAGGGACCTGAGGGCGCCAGCGCGGGTGAACGACAGCAGAGACACTGGCTCTCCCGCGCTGACTTGGACCGCCAGATCCGAGAAGCGACTGGTGACGCTTTCCTTCAGTTTGCAGTTCATCTTCCGCTCTAAGCCAAACTGCGAGAAGGCATTCTTGGCGGAGGTGGCACAGACAAAGATACCGTTGCCGCGATACGTCACGAGATCGGCGTCTTCGCCATATAGGCCGGTCAGTTGCCCCGCGACTTCGCCTAACATCCGGCGGAAGCCAGCACCCGACATGCTGTCAAAGAGTTTGTCTACATTCAGAAGTTTGATTGCGAAAACGCTGGTGGTCAGCATCTTCATTCGCGACATCTGAAGCAGATAGTTTTCAAAGCTAACATAGCCGGTCACGCGATCGATGCCGGTGATTTCCACCGGTTCGGACAGGCTGTGTTCAAAACTACGCGCCAGATCCTGACGCAGAGACAAAAGCGCTGCTTCGCCTTCCTCGATACGGACGGCTTCAGCAATCAGACGCTCTGCATTGTTCAGGCGGCTGAAAAGCTCAAGAAATTCAAATGGTTTGGTGATATAGTCCGTTGCACCTGCCTGAAAGGCTCGGTCGACGAACTTTTTTTCTGACATGGCAGTCAGCATCAGGATCGGTGTGCGCTCATAGCCTTTGGTGGCACGCAGCGCGCTGCACAGGTCGACACCGTCCATTTCCGGCATCTGGATATCCAGAAGGCAACAGTCAAACGGTTGATCTGAGGCGCGCACTATGTCCAGCGCTTCGGCCCCGGAGCTTGCCAGTTTGACCGAGTGTTTGCTTTCCGTCGCGATTGCGGTCTTCAGCAGTTCGCGGATGTCTGCGTCGTCATCAACAGCAAGTATTCGCATGAGCCTCATGTCCTCGTCATTCAACCAATGAGGGAACGCCTTCTGTGAATTCTTTCACTGGCGCGTCGAGCAGATTGCGCCGTTTCCCTGAAAAACCGTTTTATTGACGCAGTTTGACCGAAACGTGGCGAAAGATGGCGAAACTTGGGCAAATATCCCAAAGTTGAGCAACAGTGTGGTGACAAAAGTGAAACAAACGTAAAGAAAACCTAATTAATCCATATTTTGCTGCGAAGGATTAAACTGACTTTAACCGGCCTGAGCTACTCTGTTCTTGTGAGGCAGACCACATAACAAAAAAATGGATAAACCTTAATGAGCATTACTGCATACAAGCGGACAATCACCCAGACTGAAAATCCGCGGCAGATCGAACGGCGTGTGTTCTCTAATGTCACCGCCGAAATGGAAGTACGCTCGCAAGAGTTTGACGTGGCTGAGAAAGCCAGCGACAAACTGAAAATCCTTTCCGAGGGGTTGCGAGACTCGTTGTCTTATAACCAACGCATTTGGCAGACGATCCGCAGCGATCTGGTCAGCCCAGGCAATGCTTTGGCTCCAGATCTTCGTGCTGGCTTGATTTCTTTGTCACTTTGGGTTGAGAATCACACCAACGAAGTCCTGAAGGGACAAAAGAAGGTGAAACCGTTGTTGGACATCAACCGCAGCATTATCCGCGGTCTTGAAGGCAACCCGATGCACGTCATGGAGTGACCCTTGGCCCTACGCCTAACGCTGAAACCGAATGAGAAGATTGTTATCAACGGCTGTGTGATCCGAAACGCGGATCGCAGGCAAATGCTGACGATTGAAAATCATGCGGATATTGTGCGCGGCGTGGACCTTTTGGACGAGGGCGAGGCCGGGTCTCCGGTGAAGAATGTGTACTTTTTCATCCAGACCGCTTTGCTGAACCCCGCGGTGCGGGATGATCTGATCCCGGTGATCCAACAAGACCTGGCCAAACTGGTACCAGTGTTTCATGAGGAAATCGGCGGACACATCTTTGAAGCGGCAAACCACGTTTCTTGCCGTGACTTTTACAAAGCGATGCGCGCACTGCGCCCCCTGATCCAATATGAAGGGCGGCTGTTAGAGATGCTGCAGAGCAAATCAGGCGACGCTCAGGTGAGCGCGGCTGCGGAGTAGGGCGGTAGCATGGTTATCAGCGTATCAGGATTGACCAGCCAGGCTGCGTTGAACCTTATCGACAGAACCCGCGATACGCAGATGACGACGTTGCGCAGCGAAGCGCAGCACCAACGGGCTGCGAGCGTTTTTCGCGAACGCATTGCATCGATCACGACACCAGAAGAGTTGGTGAAGGATTTCGAAGTTTACAGCTTTGTGATGAATGCCTTTGACCTTGAAGATCAGATCTTTGGTCGCGGGATGATGCGCAAGATCCTGGAAAGTGACCCAGTGGACGATTCAGCCTTGGTAAACCGCCTGTCTGACTCTCGCTTTGGTGAAATCCACGAAGCGCTAGGTTTCACGACCTCGGGTGGCACAACGGTCGTGCCCGATTTCACGGACACGGACTGGCAGGATTCGATCGTTGATCGGTATTTCAACGTTCAGTTCCAGAACCAATATAACGATCAGAACGAAACCGTCGGCACCGTGATGGAGTTTCGCGACAAGGTTGACGGGTTCAATACCTGGTTCAACATTCTCTCTGATCGCAGCATGACAGAGTTCTTTCAGACGGCTTTGGGCATGCCCACACAGCTGTCGAGCCTGGATATCGACAAACAGGCCGAGATGCTCGAGAAGCGGTTTAGCTTGGAAAAATTGCAAGACCCTCGCGAGGTCGAAGGGCTGATTTCGCGCTATATGATCATTCGCGATGTGCGCAACCCGCCGGCTCAGGCCACCAGCGCGGCCATTCAGATCCTGAACAACACGTCAGGCCAATTTGTGCCGTTTACTCTGGATATCGAGGCCGTGAATTTCTCGGGCGCGTCGCTGTTTAGATAGGACGTCAGTCCATCATTTCTTCGCCATCATCGTCATCCGGCAGCTCAATGTCGCCCGCTTCGGCTAGCTGAACTGCGGCCTCCACAAGGTCAGACTGGGCTTTCTTGACGTCTTTGGACTTCACAGGGCCCATCGCTTTCATCTCATCCTGCAACATATCGCGCGAGCGCGCGGGCAGGGCGTTCAGGAAATGCTCGCGAACGTCCTTTTCGGCCCCGCGCAGCGCCATTGGCAGCGTATTGCCTGATACTTCGCGCATGATTTTGGCCAATGCGTTGGCTGGCACTTTGCCAAGGTCGTCGAAGACAAACATCTTTTGCTTGATGGCGCGAATTTTCTCGGGAATGTTCTTTTCCAGCTCGCGGGCGATGCCTTCAAACATCTTGTTGTCGAGCTTGTTAAAGACCTTCACCAGTTGTTTCTCGGCCTCGGCTTCGGCGTTGTTGCCGGCTTTTGCAAGCACTTCGCGACGCAGGCTTTCTTCGATTGCCGCCATAGCATCCGCTGGTAGAACTTCGATAGAGACCATGCGCTCGATGATGTCGACGGTACGATCTTCGCCCATCAAAGGCAGCACGCGCGCGACGGCATCTGGAGTGACTTTCGCAAGGATAACAGCAACGGTTTGGTTGTGCTCTTTGCGCAGGTAATCCGCGAGCATTTTTTCATCGAGTTTCGAGAGTTCTTCCCAAAGGTTGTCGCCCACTCCGCCTTCGATCTCTTCAAGGATCGAATTGACACGCTCTTCGGGCAGGAACCCTTTCAGCAGGCCACGTGCCGCCTCGACCGACCCGACAATTCCGCCATAGTCTGAGAATTTCTGGCCAAATTCGCGCATCACCTCTTCGACAATGTCGGACTGAACTTCGCCCATAGACGTGATCGCGCGGGTGATCTTATTGATCTCAGAGCTTTTAAGCTCTTGCATGAGCTTGCTGCCGCGTTCTTCGCCCAGACACAGGAACAGGATTGCCGTTTTTTCCGGACCTGTCAGGCGCTGTGCGCGGCGAATGGTGGCGAATTGGTTCATGACTGCTCTGTAATTGCGACCAAATGGCCGGTGAAACTCACCTTATACTTGGATAACCTATGCCATACTTACTCTGCAACCTTAAGTTATCCACAATATCTTGTGTTGCGCGCTACCCTCCGCCTGAAACGACGTTGTAGGATTGCATTAACGAGCCCGCCAACATGTACCAGCCGTCAATGAGAACGAAGAATATCACTTTAAACGGTAACGAGACGATCACCGGCGGCAACATCATCATACCAGCGGACATCAGGACCGAGGCGACGATCAGATCAATCGCGATAAAGGGCAGATACAAGAGAAAGCCAATGGTAAAGGCGCGCCGAAGTTCCGAGATCATAAAGCTTGGAATAAGAACGCGCCATTCAACTTCCTGCGCGGTTTCAGGAATGACCTCTGGATCTGGTGTTCCTGCGATATCGCGAAACAGAGCCATGTCTTTCTCGCGGGTGTTGACGAACATGAACTCGCGAAAGGGTTCCGAAATTGCGACGGCCGCTTGTTCTTCGGTGATGGCGTTGCGGATCAGCGGTTGAAGGCCGTCTTGATAGGCATCGTCAAAGACCGGCTGCATTACGAAATAGGTCATAAACAGCGCCATGGCGTTCAGAACCATATTGGGCGGCGTCTGGTTCAGGCCAAGCGCCGACCGCAGCATCGCAAAGACGATCACGAACCGGGTAAAGCTGGTCATGACGACAAGCAGGCCGGGCGCAATCGAAAGCACTGTAATCAGCGCAAACAGCTGAATAAGGCGCCCAGCAAGCGTTGTCGTGCCCTCAGATCCCGGTTCTTCGCCGCTGATCGTACTGGAGAGCTCGCGCAGAAGGCCTCCGAAATCCTCTTGCGCCAAAGCAGGCGCCGCCAGGAAAATCCCGGCGGACAGGGCCACGAAGAGCCCTAAGAGAACATGGGGGAGCCGCACCGGATCAGTTGCCGGCGATAAAGTCTTTGACGATCTCTCGCAGGGCGACGCCGATGAATTCGCCGTTCACTTTGACCAGATCGCCGCGCGCAACCATGCGGTCGTTAATCATAATGTCGATCGGATCGCCAACTTTGCGGTCCAGCTCGATAACCGACCCTTTGGTCAGTTCCAGCAGTTCGGAAATCGACATCCGCGAGCGACCAAGCACGACCCGCACGTCCAGTTTGACGTTGTACAGCGCGTCGATGTTGCGCCCTCCCAGTTCTTCGCCTTCGGCAATGGCTTCGAGCGCCTCTTCTGGCGACACAGAGCCTTCGGCTGGGGCTTCGGTTTCAGTGGTTTCAGGCGTGTCTTCAGACATGGCTTAAACTTTCTGAGGTTGAGGGTTCATTTTCGAGGACGCATCGCGCAGCCCGTCGAGGAGTTCCGCGACGACACGGTCGAGATTGTATTTCAGGAAGCCATTTTCCCAGGTCACACGGGCTTCGCCATTCTTGAAAGAGGCCTCTGTGGTGACCTCCAGCATGTCGCCGTTCGGGTCGATGACTTTAAGGGGTTCTGTCAGCGCGGCTTGGGTATCAGGGGCCAGTTGAATGTGCAGTTTCGACTGCCCCACACCCAAATGGGCCGCTTCGGTAATGCGGGCCTGAACCAGATCGGCTGAATAGGCTTTCAGAAAATCCGGCGCGACGCGTTCGGCAACATCCAGGAACAGATCGACAATGTCCTGCTGCATATCCGCGCGACGGCGGGCGTCTTCGGTTGCGAAATCCGCGATCCGGTTCTGAAGTTCTTGAAGCGCCTCAAGCGCTTCGGCCTCGATGGTCTGGCGTTCTGACTGGCGACCGGCGTCTTCGCCTTCGGTCAAGCCTTGCAAATGGCCCTCGGCGCGGGCGTCGGCCAGCATTTTGCCCAGCTCGGCCTCTGTAAAGGTGAAAAGCGGCTCGCTGGGCTCTTCCACCGTGTCGTCGGGGGCGTCGACTTGTGCAACAGAGGCCTGTTCTGCGTCAAAATCCCTGAGAAACAGCGCATTCATGCTTCAGCCTCCTGATGCAGCCAACCACGCAGGACGCGCAGGACTTCGTCAGGCTTTTCTTCCGCCATGTTCTGGATCGCCTCGACGCGCGCTTTGATCAAGCTGCCGCGGACACCAAGCGTTTCGATGTATTCATGCGGGCCGTCGTCTTCGTTGATGTCGAAGATCGACGTGGCACCCGGTGCTTCGGGGTCACTGCCATTGCGCACCGCGCGCGGCTCGTATTCTGGCTGAGACGCGGCTTGAGCGCCGGGCTGTACAGGCGTCAGACCAGAGTCATCAGGCGAGGGCAGGGGCTGTTGAACGGATGTATCTGCTGTCAAAACCTCGCCATTGGCGTCGGTGGTCACTTCCAGAGGCTCACCGTCTGGGCCCGTCAGCGCCACAGCTTCGCTGTCATCAAGCTCTGCTGGCTTTTCCAACAACGTGCGCAGTGCCGGACGCACGCCCATGATCATGATCATCGCGACAATGGCCAAGCCAAGTAGGGCGCGCAGCACAGACATGAAGTTGCGCGTGATCTGATCCATGATCGACATGGTGACGGGGTCGCCGACTTCCATCGAATAGTCCATGAATCGCAGGCTATCGACCGAGACTTCGTCCCCGCGTGCTTCGCTAAAGCCGACAGCGGTTTTGACCAGTTCAGACAGTCGCGCGATTTCTTCGGGCGCACGATCCTCATAGATCACGTCGCTGCCCTCGACGTTGTAGATGCCATTTACCAAGACCGCGACCGAGATGCGCCGGATCTCACCGGCTTCGCGCACGATCTCGCGGCGGGTGTTGCCGATCTCGTATTGAACGACTTCGCCCGATTTCGATTGGGTGTTGCTTGCACCTGCGCCGTCGCCCTGAAGGGCCGCTGGGATGTTGTTTTCAACGCCAACATTGCCTGCACCTTCGGTGCCGCTTTTGTCTTCGGTCGTGCTTTCGGTGGACCGAACAACTTGCTGTTCTGGGTTAAAGCTCTGCTCCACCACGACTTCGCGCGCGCTTGTCAATTCGACGTTGACGCGTACGCGCGCATTGCCTGCGCCAACGCGTGCCGTCAGCATGTTCTGAACTTCTTGCGCCAAACGCTCTTCGATTGTCGACTTGGTGGTTTGCAATGTGACCTGACCACCTGCGGATCCGGTTTCGGCCAGAATGACCTCGCCGCTGGCGGACAGAACGGTCACGCGGTTCAGATCAAGCTCTGCAACAGAAGAGGCCACAAGGTTGCGCACGGCGGTCGCCTGTTTGCGGCTGATCGCACGGTCCGGAACGGGGCGAACAATGACAGATGCCCGTGGGCTGGGCCGCTCGCGGCTGAACGCTTCACGTTCGGGCAGAACCAGATGAACCCGCGCGCTTTGTACGCCTTCAAGGGTTTGGATCGAGCGGGCCAGCTCGCCCTCCATTGCGCGCAGCCGGTTCACACGCTGCATGAACGAGTTCATCGCCAGACCGGTGGACTCGTCAAACAGCTCCCAGCCGGGATCGCCTTCGATCGGAATGCCGGTTTCCGCAAGGACCATCCGAGCGCGTGCCATATCAGAGGCAGGAACGGACACCGAGGTGCCATCCTCGGACATCACCGCGTTGAAACCAGAGCTGGTCAGGGTTGCTTCGATCGAACTTGCCGTTGCTGCCGAGAGGTTTCGGTACAGAGGTTGATAGTTCGGTGCAGTGATCGCTGAGATGCCGAACAGCATTACGCCCATCACCACCGCAGTAACGGCCCCCAGGATCATGAGTCGACGCTGTCCCAGCGCCATCAGATTGTTCAGAAAGTTCTGCACGGTGCCTCCTGAGGCCTTATGGCTGTCTTTGTCCTAAGGATAGACTATTTTTGAATAGCAAGTAAATATCCATGTCTATACTTGCATTCAATTGAAAAAACTAAGAATATACCAAGCAGAAAAAGCGGAAATTCCATGGCTAAGGCACCTGAGGAAAACGAAGCGGAGCTGGCAGCCGAGGCGGCGGGTGAAGAAGACGCCCAGCCAAAGGGCAGTAAAAAGCTTCTGATTGCAGCGGTTGTGCTGTCGCTCGTCTCTTTGGGCGGGGGCTTTTTCCTTGCGCGGATGGCGTTTCAGCAAGACGCAGAAACCTATGCTCCGGACTACGTCGAAGAAGTCGTCGAAGACGAAGGTGTTGACGAAGAGCTGGCGGCCAAGGAAAGCGACGACAAGAATGCTGATGGTGGTGGCGACGGCGAAGAAGAGGTCAAGACCGCCGAAGATGGCATCATCGAGTTCGACGAGATCCTGACCAACATCACCAGCTATAACCAGCACGGTGTTCCCATTAACGCCTTCCTCAAGATGAATGTTGTGATGGTGTATCGTCCGGACCCCGGCTCGAAAGAGCTGATGGAGTCCCGCAAGCCCTTCATGCGGGATCTGTTTAACGGATACGCCCGCAGCCTGACCGAAGCAGACGTGCGCGGCATGGCCGGAATCCTGACGGTGAAATCCGAGCTTTTGAAACGGGCACGCGCCGCGGCGGGCAACGACCTGCCGCAAGAAATCCTGATCAGCGATCTGATCGTGCAGTAGCGAGGCGAGTATGAACAAGATCATGACGCCAGAAGAAATTGCGGAGAACGGCAAAGGGGTGATCGACGAGATCATCCGGATGTCGGACTTCAATTTCGATCGCCTTCCGATGCTCGACATCATCGGCGAGCGATTGGCGGACGCTCTGACGACAGTCTTGCCTGAAGTAACTGGAACGATTGTCGAAGCGTCTTTGAACAATCTCGACTATTTGCCGATGGCGCAGGCGATGGATGGTATCACCACGCCGTCCTTCCTGGGTATTGTCGAAGCCAACCATTTGAACGGCGATGTTCTTTTGGCTTTGGACTCGACTTTTGCACTGACCACGATGGAGTTGATGCTGGGGGGATCTCCGAAAGGGGATCTGAGCCGGCAGTCCGAAGAGTTCACCATGATCGAGCGCGGGTTCGCGCGACGGATTGGCGATGTGCTGGCGACAGAGCTGCGGCGCTGTCTGGCGATGGTGGCCGATGTGGACATGGAACTTGACCGGATCGAGACCGACCCGGACGCGGCCATGGTCACACAGCCAACCAGCCTTGTGTGTCGGATGCGATTTGCGGTTGCTCTGGCCGGACGTACCGGCATGTTTGACGCGATCATCCCCTATGACGCGCTGGAACCCATTCGCCCCAAACTGGGGAAAATCCATTTCGGGGAACCCAATGAGGACGGCAGTCCATGGAAAGAACAGCTGACAGGTCAGATCGAGCGGTCCGTTGTCGAGCTGGAAGCCGTGCTGACCGAAGTTGAATTGCCAATCCAGACATTGCTCAACTGGAAACCCGGCGAGACGGTGAACCTTTGGATTGAAGAGGATCACGAAGCCCGCGTGATCTGTGCCGAAACAGAAATGTTCAAGGCGCTGATGGGCAAACGCAACAATGGCAACACCGCCATCCGAATTACTGAGCGTATCGAAGCAGAAGAGGAGACCGACCATGGCCGCGACATTGACTGATCTTTTGATCATAGCGCTGCTTACCGGCGCAATTGCTTATGGTTACTACGTATCCCGCAAGGTGCATGTTCTTATGGGAGCGCTGAAAGAGCTTGAGCCTTTGATTAACGAGTACTCCCAAGCCGTCGACAAATCCGAGGCCTCGGTTGCTGCGATGAAGCAGAACCTGGAAGAGCGCCCGATGTTTGACGACGCAGAAGAAGACGACGAGCCAATGTTTGCCACGCGCCGTCAATCGCGCGCGAAAATTCCTGGCGTGCAGGTTGTGCGCGACAAACAGGATCTGGTGCGCCGCTTCTTTGATGCCTCTCGCGCAGAACAGGCCTAGCGATGGCACGGCTTCCGGTAGGTAAAATTTTGATTGGTGGTTTGGTTATGACTGCCGTGGCGAAGGCTGCGGTTTCTTTGCCCGAGCTGCCAAATCCGTTTATCGCACCGGCGCCGGTTATCACCGACATCGTTCTCACCGCTGGGGAAGAGGACGAGAAGATGGATAAAGAGATGGCGGAAGAGGTGGACGAAGACGCGCCGCCTCCGGTGATCGCGGGCTTGTCCAGCACGCCCGGGCTTTGTGAAACGCCAGAAGAAGTCTTGCGCGCGCTGGCGCAGGAACGTGATTTGATCGCGGAGCGTCAGGCGAAGGTTGACGCGCATGAGGCCGAGGTCACCTTGGCACGCGAAAAGCTTGATATCGAGAAGGCCGCTTTGGTCGAACTGAAAGGGTCAATTGAAACCCTGTTGGCCAAAATCGAGGCGCAGCAAACCGATGACGTTCAACGTTTGATCGATTTCTATAAGAACATGAAACCGGCAGAAGCTGCGGGTTTGATGAACGAAATGGACATTGAAGTTACGATTATGGTTCTGGGCACGATGTCCCCAAGGACCGCAGCGCCGATCCTGGCCAAGATGACTCCGGTACGCGCTCGCGCGGTGTCCAAGATCATTTTGGAACGCAGCCAGCTGCCAGGCGATCAGGATCTGAATGGGGTTCGGTTGAACTGATCGGGTTTGCGAGGGGCCGGCCCCTCGAACTCCCCGGGATATTTTGGGCAAGAGAAAAGGCGCGGAGCATCACCCCCGCGCCTTTTGTTTTTATCAGGCGTCGAACCGGTCGTTGTTCATGACCTTGGCCCAAGCCGCGACAAAGTCGTTGACGAACTTTTCTTTGTTGTCGTCCTGTGCGTAAAGCTCGGAATAGGCGCGCAGGATCGAATTGGACCCAAAGATCAGATCCACGCGGGAGGCTGTCCATTTGACGGATCCCGACGCGCGATCCCGCACTTCATAGCCGTTCTCGACCGGGTGCCAGGTATTGGCCATATCGGTCAGGTTCACTAAGAAATCAGTTGTCAGCGCGCCAACGTTGTCGGTGAACACGCCATCCGCGCCGCCGCCGTGGTTGGTGCCAAGCACGCGCATGCCGCCGACAAGTACGGTCATTTCCGGTGCTGTCAGCCCCAAGAGCTGTGCTTTGTCCAGCAGCATTTCTTCTGCCGCCACCGCGTAGTCTTTCTTCAGCCAGTTGCGGAAACCGTCGTGGATCGGCTCGAGCACGTCAAAGCTGTCGACATCGGTTGACTCTTGCGTGGCGTCGCCGCGACCTGCCGTGAAGGGAACATCGACATCAAAGCCCGCGGCTTTTGCGGCGGTCTCGACACCGACGTTGCCGGCCAGAACGATTGTATCCGCAAGGCTTGCGCCATTTGCAGCGGCGATGCCTGCCAGAACGTCCAGAACTTTGGCCAGGCGCGCAGGTTCGTTGCCTTCCCAGTCCTTTTGCGGGGCCAGGCTGATACGGGCACCATTTGCACCACCACGCAGGTCTGAGCCGCGGAAGGTGCGGGCGCTGTCCCATGCGGTTGTGACCAGATCCGAGGTCGACAGGCCGCTGTCGGCGATGGCGGTTTTGACCGCTGCAACGTCATAATCTGTGGCGCCAGCCGGAATAACGTCTTGCCAAATCAGGTCTTCGGCGGGGACATCCGGGCCGATGTAGCGTGCTTTAGGCCCCATGTCGCGGTGGGTCAGTTTGAACCATGCGCGGGCAAAACAATCCGAGAAGTAGTCGAAATCATTTTGGAACTTTTCGGCGATTTCGCGGAAACCCGGATCAACTTTAACCGCCATATCCGCATCGGTCATGACTGGCATGCGACGTTGTGTGGCGTCTTCGGCGTCGACTGGCATGTCCTCTTCGGTGATGCCGACAGGCGCGTATTGCTGTGCGCCTGCTGGGGATTTCACCAGTTCCCAGTCGTATTTGAACAGAAGGTCCAGATAGCCGTTGTCCCATTGCGTCGGGTTGGTGGTCCAGGCGCCCTCGATGCCCGAGGTCACGGTGTCGGATCCAATGCCGCGCGACTTTTTGTTGACCCAGCCAAAGCCCATGTCTTCGATTTCAGCGCCTTCTGGCTCTGCGCCAAGGTGGCCTGCATCGCCATTGCCGTGTGCTTTGCCGACAGTGTGGCCGCCAACGGTCAGTGCGACGGTTTCTTCGTCGTTCATCGCCATGCGGCCAAATGTGACGCGCATGTCTTTTGCTGTGTTCAGAGGGTTTGGCGTTGCGTTCACCCCTTCAGGGTTCACGTAAATCAGGCCCATGACCACTGCGGCGAGCGGGTTTTCGAGGCTTTCGCGGTCGTCAGCGTCGGCATAGCGACCATCTGTCAGCCACTCGCGTTCCGTGCCCCAGTATGTGTCTTTCTCAGGAGCCCAAATGTCCGGGCGGCCATAGCCGAAGCCAAAAGTCTTCAGCCCCATGGATTCATAAGCGACGGTGCCTGCCAGAATGATCAGATCCGCCCAGCTGAGCTTGTTGCCGTACTTTTTCTTGATCGGCCACAGCAGGCGACGGGCCTTGTCGAGGTTGCCGTTGTCAGGCCAGGAGTTCAGCGGAGCAAAGCGCATGTTGCCGTGACCCGCGCCGCCGCGACCGTCCGTTGTGCGGTAGGAGCCCGCAGAGTGCCATGCCATCCGGATCATCAGGCCGCCGTAGTGGCCATAGTCCGCAGGCCACCAATCCTGGCTGTCTGTCATAAAGGCGTGCAGGTCTTTCTTGACCGCCTCAAAATCCAGACCTTTGACCTCGGACTGATAGTCAAAGTCAGGCCCCATCGGATCGGTTTTCGCATCATGTTGATGCAGGATGTCCAAGTTCAGAGTTTTGGGCCACCAATCGGTGGTCGGCTGTGCCTGAGAGGTATTGCCCCCATGCATTACCGGGCATTTGCCAGCGCCTTTGTCATGTACGTTCATGTGAATTCCTTTTTCTGAACTCTGGGTGGGTCGAAAAGCCTGCCGTCGGAATAACGGGTCTTTGGTTTAGAATAGGTCTAAATTTTCATTTGAAGAAATTGTATTTTTGAATTCGATTGATATGTTTTTCTTATGAATAATCTTACTCTGAAGCAGCTTCGTTATTTTTCTGCCTTGGCAAAACACGCGCATTTTGGCCGTGCGGCCGAGGCCTGTGCGGTGTCTCAGCCCGCGTTATCTGTGCAAATCAGAGAGTTAGAGCAGTCTTTGGGCATGGCGCTTTTCGAACGCAGTACGCGCCAAGTCAGACTGACCGGGTTTGGAGAGGAATTCGCCCGACGCGCGCGGGACATTTTGCGGTCTGTCGACGAGCTGTCTGATCTGGCGCGTGCGTCGCAAGAGGGGATGGCAGGGCAGTTAAGGCTGGGTGTGATTCCCACGGTCGCGCCGTATCTTTTGCCTAAGGTGCTTGGGGTTCTGGATGCAGCCTATCCGGGGCTCGAGCTGAAAATTCGTGAAACTCTGACTCAGACGCTGATTGCCGAATTGTCAGAAGGGCGGCTGGATGCTGCGATTGTCGCGCTGCCCTTGGCCGAGGCGGATCTGGCGGAACATGCTTTGTTTGACGAAGAGTTTGTTTTGATCCGCCCGTCGGACGAAGGGGACAGGCCGGTGCCAGCGCCCGATCAATTGCGCGAGATGAAACTGTTGCTGCTGGAAGAGGGCCATTGCTTTCGCGATCAGGCCCTCGCGTTTTGCAGCTATAACCCAACGTCTTCGCGTGAGTTGCTGGATGCGTCGTCATTGTCGACTTTGGTGCAGTTGGTGGGATCAGGGGTTGGCGTTACCTTGATTCCGGATATGGCAGTACCGGTGGAAACACAGTCAGCGCAAGTTGCCGTGGCGCGGTTTGATGCGCCTCAGCCGACCCGGCAAATCGGATTGGCCTGGCGGAAATCCAGCTCGTTGGCGGGGCAGTTGGAGCAGTTGGCCGACACGCTCTGCGCGGCGCTTGGCCCCAGCTAGACGCCCCAGCCGTACCAGACCAGTAGTCCACTCAGACCGATCCATGTTGCGATAAGAAACCAGTAAAGCCCCGGCGTTTCGCGTCGGCTGATTGGTTCTACAAAGTGGGTTTCGCCGCTGCGCAGGGCAGGGATCGTCCAAAGCAGGAACAACACACCCCAGATCCAGTTCTGATCTGTGAACAGCGCCAGATATATCGCGGCAAGGCCAACGTAGGTGCGCCATTTGGGTGCCGGTTTGCTTTGTGATCCGCTGGATTTGGCCTCGGTCAAAAAGAACGCAGCACCGTCGGGGTCTCGGGCCAAGAGGGTGGCCGTGTCTTCAAACAGAATTTCCCCACCTTCGGTCAGAACTTTGGTTTTCGCGGCGATCAGGTCCGGCGTTGCGAACTGGATGGACCAGAATTGCTCTTTGCCGCGTTCCTCGTCAGGCATTTCATGCAGCTCGGCAACGTGATGACCTGTCTTTGATGTCAGCTTAAACGAGGTGTCTTTGTCCAGCGCGGATGCGGTCCAGCCAAACAGCGCGTTGTAGAAATCTTGGACCGCTTTTGCGTCAGAGACATACAGAGCAAACGCCATTGCATGACCTTTGTGCGCAGCGATGGCGCTGGTGTCGGGCAATCCGTCCTGCATCACGGTAAACCCGGCGCCCAGTGGATCGCGGATCAGCGCGATGCGGCCGGAATCTCCCCAGCTGATGGGGCCGATTTCGACGCGACCGCCCAGGGATTTGGCTGTCTCGCAACAGGCATCAATGTCGTCCACATCGATGTAGGGCATCCAGAAACTGGGCATGCCGATATCAACGAATTTCTGCGGCATCTGAAAGATCGCGGCGGCAGTGCCCTGCGATGTTGCGGCAACGTCATAGGCAGAGCCATCAGGTTGGGTGAGCCCGTCATAAGACCAGTCAAAAAGTTTGGTATAGAAGGGTTTCGTCACCTCTGGGCGAAACGTGGACAGATCGCACCAGATGAATTCGCCATGTGCCATTGTCGTGCTCCTCATATGTGGTGCAAACAACTTAAGCGTTGGATTTACGCATCCAAGGGGAAACTTGCCTAGCGTTTCCCGAACATCCGGCCGTCTGTCACGGCAAATCCAATGGCGATGACGGCAAAGCCGACCCACGCGCTGGATGGCAGGCGTTCGCCCAGAAAGCCTGACCCGAGTGCGATTGCGAAGGGTGGGATCAACAGCGTGACGAGCATGAGGTTCGCAGCCCCGGCACGTTTGAGGATCGCGAAATAGAGGCCATAGGCCAGCACTGTCGAGAGGCTCGACAGACTTAGCAGTACGGCCCAGACAGGCGCAGAGAGCGCAAAGCTGGGCATGCCGTCAACTGTCAAAACCAGTGGGATCATCAGAACAGAGCTGCCGATGACCATTCCGCAGGCATTCATAAGCGGCGGTTGGCTGGAGAGAAACGTTTTCCCCCAAACGCTCGCAAAGGCATAGGACAGCGATGCCGCGAGAATGGCAATCTGAGCCAAATTCGCGAGGTTGAAGTCAAGCAATGCCTCTGGCCCCATAATCAGCCCAACCCCGATGAGGCCAAGGCCTGCACCGGCCAGTTTGTTCAGGGTCAGCGGCTCGTCCCGAAGCAGAAGCCCTGCGACGACGGCTCCAAACATGGCGGTGGTGCCGTTGAGGATCGACGCCAACCCGCTGTCGATCTGGCTTTGTCCCCAAAAGATCAGCGAAAAGGGAATGGCGTTGTTTAAGGCGCCCATGCCAAGGTACGCGCCCCAAGTGCGGATGTCTTTGGGCAATGAATACCCCGCAAGGTGCACAATAAGCACCAAAAGCGGTGCGGCCCAGAACACCCGATGCAATGTGATGGTCAGTGGGGGAACTTCAGCCAGCGCGATTTCCGCAAAAAAGAAGGATCCGCCCCAAACAGAGGCGAGCGCGAACAGCAGAAGGCTTGAGGTAAGATCTAGTTTTACGGGTGTCGTCATAGGCGAAGGGTAGGGCGCAGACGCGCGCCCTACAATCCGGATCTTGCGCCTAAGCGCGGTAGGTGGCCACGGGGTCACCCAAAAGATTTTCATCTGGATGCACGCCCAAACCAGGTGTTTCTGGCAGGTTCAGATGCCCGTCCTTGTTGCGAGGTCCGCGGCCGGGGGCCACATCCAGCGTAATCATGTCTTGGCAGGCCCAGACGGCATAGCAGTGCTGATCGGGAATTGTTGCCGCAAGATGCAGCGCTTCGGTATCGGCCAGAACAGACCCTCCCGTTGCCATGACGAACATGTCGATCCCATGCGCCAAAGCGACGTCGCGCATACGCGCAGCTTTCGTAAGCCCGCCCACACGGTTCAACTTAATCCCAAAGATTTCAGCAATACCATCGCGCGCAATTCGGGTCGCATCCTGCAGAGTGACAAGGCTTTCATCAACGCTGACAGGGCCTGCGTGTTTCTGGGAAATGGCGGCAATATCGTCTAGCGACTCGCCCGGTTGTTCGAACATGACGTTCAGATCCTCGGTCGCGCTCATCACGCGAAGGGCCTGTTGCCGCGTCCAGCCGCGATTAACGTCATAGAGAACAATTTCACCGGGTTTGCGAATGTCTTCCATGTCCTGAATGCGTGCGATGTCGCGCTCAACGTCGCCGCCGATTTTGACAGAATGTGCGATGTATCCGCGCTGTCGATACCGATCGATCACCGCGCGGGTTTCATCAACAGTTTTCGCACCAACCGAAGATGCAATAGGGCGCGGAGTCCGAGATCCGCCGCCCATAAGGTCTGCGATCGGCAGGCCGGCCGCCTGCCCCGCGATATCCCAGCAGGCCATATCGATCGGCGATTTTGCATAGAGATGCCCGGGCAACGCAAGGTCCATAGCCCGTTCGACATCCAGAACCCGCCGTGGGTCCAATCCGATGACAAAGGGCGCCATGGTTTCGATGCCTGCGCGAATGCCCGGCCCATGAGCCGGGACATAGGTATGGCCCCAAGGCGTGCCCTCACCCCATCCAGTGATGCCGGCATCGGTTTCTATTTTGACAAAAGTTGCGTCCAGTACCTCGAATTTGAGGCGTCCGCCGGACAGCCAATAGGGGTGTTCCAGCGGCAGATCCCGATGAAAGACGGTTATCGCGGTTATTTTCATGCGTCGTGTCCTGTGTCGAAAACCGCAGCGCCAAGGCTGCTAAAATCTGGGGTGACACCCAAGCCCGGCGCGTCAGGGGCATAGAGTTTGCCTGCGCGGGTTGTGGGGCCGCCGATGCCTGTTGATCTTGCGTTGTAATTCATCAAGTCGGTGGTGTTCTGCAAAAACTCTTCAGGGGTCGACGTTGCGAAATGCGCCACGACCGAAGAGGTGATCTCGCCGCCCCAGGTATCTTCGCTGACCACTGGAATTCGGTTGTCGATCAAGAAATCGCGGACACGGCGGGCTTTGCTGAGCCCACCAAGGTTCGAGATCTTGAGGCAACACACCTCTGCACCTCGGTCTGCGACGATCCGTTGGGCGGCGTGCATTCCGGTGATACATTCATCCAGCTTCATGGGGTGATCCGCCACCCGTCGCACCTGTTGGCATTCTTCATAGGTGCGGCAGGGTTGTTCGAGAATGAAATCCAAGTCTTTGGTGGCCCGTGCAACCCGAATGGCGTTGTCTACACGCCAGCCTTGATTGGCGTCGGCCATGGCTTTTTCGCCGGGTTTCAACAAGGGCACGGTCTGTCTGATCCTGTCGATGTCCCTTTGCCAGTCCGCGCCGACCTTGATCTGAAACTGCCCATAGCCCGAGGCCCTGTGGCGGTCGAGTTCAGCGATGGTTTCCTCGGTCGATCGCTGCGGCGCCACGCGATACATTGGGGCGCCGTCCGTCAGTTTGCCTCCAAGCAGCATCCAGACCGGCTGATCTGTGGCCTTGCCTAAAATGTCCCAGCAGGCCGCATCAAAAGGTGCTTTGGCATAGCCGTGGCCTTGAACGGTGTGATCCAGAAGCTGCTCGATGCGCCCAAGCTGGCGTGGATCTTCGCCCAAAAGGCGACCTGCAACCAGTTTCGCCAGCGCTTCGACGCCTTCGGAATGGGCAATCATATAGTTTTCGCCGCAGGGGGTGAATTCACCGCATCCCTGCACACCTGCGTCGGTATCAAGCACCACGACCGAGGCCATAGCCGTTTCAATCGCGTTCCCGGCACCCCAGCCATAGGCACCGTCGACATAGGGTAGGGGCGTTTTGAACACGCGAACGCGGGTGATTTTCATGCAAGCTCCAATCCTGGCGATGACCCATAGACTAAGCCTGGATGTTTATCCCGAGCGTAAAAAAACGACGGGAATTCCAAAAATCGACCGTCTTATTCGGGATCCTCGCGCAAAGTCGAGCCTTCGGGTGGTTTGCGTTTGGGGTCGTTTTTGAAGGCCATAACAAAGCTGATGATCTCGGCCACGACTTCCCAATGCTCAACCGGCACAGGGTCGTCGATTTCAACAACGTCATAAAGCGTGCGCGCCAAAGGTTTGTTTTCCAGAATTGGGATATCGTGCTCATGCGCAATCAAGCGGATCTGACGCGCCATCAGATCGGCACCTTTGGCGACGCAGACAGGGGCAACGTCTTCGCCCATTTCATATTTTAGCGCGACGGCGAAATGGGTCGGGTTGGTCAGGATCACATCGGCCGACGGAACGCCTGCGGCAATCCTTTGCTGTGCGCGTTGGCGGCGCAAGGCGGCGCGTTTACCTTTGATCAGCGGATCACCCTCGGCCTCTTTCATTTCGTCGCGCACTTGCTTGATCGTCATCATCTGCTTGTTGCGCCAGTTAAAGCGCTGCCAGAGGATGTCGAGGATCGCGACAGGAACCAGAAAAATCGCGGCAGCAATCAACAGTTTTCGAGCGGCCTCTGACATATAGCCGGGCAGGTATTCCGGCAGGAAGCCCGGCGTTTGCCAGATTGCGCGCACGGCTCCATCCGTCACCCAGAGCGCCAGCCCGCCAACGACGAAAACCTTCACCAGACTTTTGACAAACTCGACGAAGGTATTGGCCGAGAACTGACGCTTGATCCCCCCGACAATCGAGATTTTCGACAGTTTCGGTTTGATCCGTTCCGCCGCCACTACGGTTTCACCCTGAATCAGAACCCCGAATATGGCGCCCGCCAACATCAGCCCAAAGATGGGTGTAATGGCGACAGATACCCGGATCACGAAGTCCCAAAAGATCTCGCCCAGATCATTCACGCCCGCGCTGTTGCTGCCGATGTGGATTGTGCCGGACTTATCAATCAAAGAGGCCAGCGCATCCACGATTTGTGGCGTTTGCCATTGCAAAGCAAAGCCTGCGACGCCGATCAGGGACACGACGACCATCATGTTGCCTGTCTCTTTTGAGGTCGGCACATCGCCTTTCTTACGCGCGTCGCGGAGTTTTTTCTCCGTCGGTTCCTGCGTCTGTTGGCTTTTATCCTGGTCTTCGCCTTCTGCCATCGGGGCTCGCTTGGGTTAGGGCATTACGGTGAACCGAAGATTGCCGAACCATTCGACAAAATCGGTGAGGAAATATTCAAACATCGAGGGCGCTGCCGCGGCGAAAATCAGGAACCCCACGATGATCAGCAACGGTGCACCAACAAAGAAAACTGGCAGCTGAGGCATCATGCGGTTGGCCAGACCCATACCAAGGTTCAGGATCACCCCCATTACAAAGAAGGGTGCCGCAATCGCGGTGCCAATGTAAAGGGAATGCCCGCCGACTTTGACCATTTGTTCTGCCATGTCGCCCAGCATTAAGGGGCCGGGCGGAAAGACCGTATAGCTGTCTATCAAAGCCCTCAGGATGATGTGGTGGATGTCCATCAGAAACATCAGGCCGACGGTGCCAATCAGCAGAAAAGTCGCCATCAAGGTCGCGCCCTCAAAAGACCCCAATGAGGGGCCGAAAGCGTTGGCCAGACCCGTCACCTGCCCAACTTGTGAGCCTGCAAACTGCATCGCCGACAAAAGTACGCGTCCTGTTAGGCCAATCCAGAGGCCCACTGTCACTTCGCTGCCCAGCATGATGAACATGGGTCCGGCCTCTTCTGGGGCTTGCGCAACTTTCGGCAGAATTGGGTAAAGCGCCAGACTGAGAACCAAAGCAAAGGCCAGCCGTGAGGTCGTCGGGATCTGTGTTTCCCCGAATGCTGGCATGAACAACATCGCCGCCCCCAGCCGCGCGAACACCAAGAGATAGCCAAAGATGATGCCGCTGACAAAAGTGTCGAGACTCATCGCCTATCCGATCGTCGCGACGGTCTTGAGCGAGGCCTTGCGATGCACTTCGTTGTGAGAGATGACCTGTGTCATAGGGCTGACGCGCTCGAGAATCGAGCGCACATAAGGCCGGCTGTCCGGCGCCACCAGCAACGCGGGCCACTGATCGGACGCCGCAAATTGCTGAACGTCTTTGCGCACCGCCAGCACAAATTCCTGAACCCGTTGCGGCGACATAATAAAGTTCACATCGTCGCCGGTTTTGGAAATGGCGTTGTGCAGCTCTGTTTCCCAGCTTTGCCCCAGAGTCATAACGGGCACATAGCCGGTTTCGTCCTGAAGACTCTGGCAGATCTGTTTGGACAGCTGCGTGCGCACGTGTTCGACGACCTGTTGCACCTTTTTCGTGGTCACCGAGGCCTCGGCAATCGCCTCGATGATCCTTGGCAGGTTGCGGATCGAGATGCGCTCGGAAAGCAGCGTTTGCAGCACGTGTTGAAGCAGCACCACAGGGGACGGGTTCGAGATGTCCGCCAAGAGCTTTTGATACTCTTTGGTTTGGTTTTCCATCAGTTCCTGCGTGGCCGAATAGGTCAGCAGGTCAGGCATATGCTCTTTGATGATCTCGGTAATATGCGTTGTGACGACACTCTCTGGGTCCACAACAGTATAGCCCCGCGCCTCGGCCTCTGACGCGCGGCTTTGGTCGACCCAGACGGCATTCAGACCAAACGTCGGCTCTTTGGTCCGCTCGCCGGGAATGTCGATCTCTTCTCCGCCGGGTTCGATCAACATCATCGCACCGGGGCGAATTTCGCCGGTTGCCGTCTCTACACCCTGAATCGAGATCGAATAGGTCATATGAGGCAGCGTTGAGTTGTCTTTGATCCGCACAGGCGGGATGACAAAGCCATAGTCCGTGATGAAGAGATTGCGCAGGCTTTTGACTTTGCCGGGCAAGGCGGCCTCGGGTGAATTGATCAGGGGTACCAGAGCAGTTCCCAGCTCTAGCCGCAGATCGTCCAGTTTCAGCATGTCCTGAACGGTCACTTCGGTTTTTTCAGGTTCTTGTTCTGCAAGACGCTCTTCTTCCGCGCGACGGCGTTCCTGTTCGGCAAGCTGGCCTTGCATGATGTAGCCCAGGAACCCCATGCCTGAGGCGAGAACTGCGAAGACGACAAAGGGGAAGCCGGGCAAAAAGCCGACCACGAAACACAGCCCAGCGGCCATATAAAGCGCGCGCGGGAAGTTTGACAGCTGACCCAGAACCGCTTCGTTGGCAGCGCCGGTGGTGCCGCCTTTGGTTACAAGCAAACCTGCGGATAGAGACACGACAAGGGCCGGGATCTGGGTAACAAGCCCGTCACCGATGGTCAGGATCGTATAGTTTGAAACCGCCTGCATGGCCGTTAGATCGTGACTGATGATCCCGATCAGGATACCGCCAACCACATTGATCAGCGTGATGATCAGACCGGCAATCGCATCGCCGCGCACAAATTTCGACGCACCATCCATGGCCCCGAAAAAGCTGCTTTCCTCTTCCAGAATTTTACGACGAGCGCGGGCCTCTTCCTCGGTGATCATGCCAGCACCAAGATCTGCGTCGATGGCCATTTGTTTGCCTGGCATCGCATCCAAGCTGAACCGCGCAGCGACCTCGGCAATCCGGGTGGAGCCTTTGGTGATTACGATAAAGTTGATGATAACCAGGATCGCGAAGATCACGATCCCGATGACAAAGTCACCGCCGACCATAAAGCGGGAAAAGCCTTCGATGACCTGACCTGCGGCCCCCGACCCCGTGTGACCTTCGGACAGGATCAACCGCGTCGAGGACACGTTGAGCGCCAGCCGCAGCATGGTCACAACCAGCAGAAGCGTCGGGAAAGAGTTAAAATCCAGCGGCGTCGGGATCCAGAGTGCCACCATCAGGATCAAAACGGACAACGACAACGAGGCAGCCAGACCAAAATCCAGCAGTGCGGCTGGCAGCGGCACAAACAGCATGCCCAGAATGAGAACAACGCCCAAAGCAAAGACAATGTCCCGATTGGCCAGCACGTTTTTGAGCTGGTCACCTAGGTTGGCCGGAGGGTTTGCATCATTTGCTGCCATAGTCGGACACTTCGTCAGGGCGTATTGCGAAAGGCCGGAAGCACCGGCTGCAAGGGTTGCGTTGTATAAATCGAATAGCTTTCACCACCTTGTGCGTCTGCGGTCCAGAACACTGGCGGCGGTGGAACTTTAGGCAGCACAACGTCTGCAACTTGGACAGGACGGTTTACAGAGTTCGCCAGCGCTGCTAGCCGCGGCATTTGGTTCGCGACGACGTTTTTGTTGCGATCAAGGCTGCTCAGATAGCGTTTTTGATATTTCTCTGTCGCGGAATGATAACGACCTGCGGCCTTGGTCCAATCTCCGGTCTCGCGATAAAGATTGCGCAGAAAGCGCGCGGCGTAGTCGACGTTGCGCTCGGGCTCAAAGGCGTCGCTGAGCGATACGAAATTGTCACCATGCCAATGCAGGTTGATCTGCATACATCCGACGTCGATACTTTTGACACCTGACTCAAGCTTGTTAGACACCCAGGCTTCCGCCTCGATCCTGTTTTTAAAGAAAACGCCTTCGCCGGCGGCATTCGCCGTCCATGGCCAAACCGCCAAACCAGCTGGCCCATTGCGACCCGCTTCCTGAATGCCAATCGCCAATAGCAGGTTGTCAGGAATCCCGTGGCGATCCTGTGCCGCCAAAATCGCGGAAATACAGCGCGCACCTGTGGTAACTGACGAAACCTTGCGCTCTGGCGCGGGCTTGGGTTGCGGGGTTGAGGATGTATAGAACCCGGTGAACAAATCCGCCTGCGCACTTTGTGCGAACAGGAACGAAGCGGCCAAAACAACCCTTGTGGTGCGCGAAAAAGCGGAGGTCACTAAAAGCCTCCGGCGACAATAAGGTCAAAGACTGTGTCCGACAGGCGCGTGATTTGCCCGTACATGAACGGCATGGTCAGAACCAGAATGCCAAAGATCGCGATGATCTTGGGGACGAAGGTCAGCGTCATTTCCTGAATCTGCGTCAACGCCTGAATGAACGAGATAATGAGACCGACACCCAACGCGATGGCCAGAACCGGCGCGCAGGCGATCAGGATGGTCTCGAGAGTCATCCTCAAAACATCATATGCGCCGTTACCGTCCAAACACTTGGTCCTTTCCGAATAAAGTCACACGGAAGATCAGATCGGCATCCGCATGATTTCTTGATAGGCTTCAACAATCCGGTCGCGCACTGCGACGGACACACGCACCGTGGACTCCATGTCCATCGTGGCCTCTACGACCTGCTGCACGCTGGCGTCACCGGTCAGACCTGCGGTCGAGATTTCATCGCCTTGACGCACGGTTTCCGCAGATTGCGCAGCGGCCGCGCGCAGCATGTCCCCAAAGCTTTCGGCCTTTTCAGGCTGCGCTTCTGTGACCGCTTTCAGATCCTTGGACTGTCCATAGGCGCTCTGAATAAGTGCATTTGGGCGAATTGAAGTAAAATCAGCCATGTTTTATCACTCCAACAGATCGATCAGCTGCGAGCGCATGGACCGCGCTTGTTCCAGCATCGTCAGGTTGGCCTCATAAGACCGCGACGCTTCTCGCATATTGGCCATTTCGATCAGAGGGTTCACGTTCGGCAACTTAACATAACCATTGTTATCAGCAGCTGGGTGCTGCGGTTCGTACCGCACGGTAAACGCCGACATGTCGCGCTCGACCTCTGTGGTTTCCACCAGCGAGCTTCCTGTCGCCGTATCGACAAGCTCGTTGAACGAGATGGTTTTACGACGATAAGGATCCCCACCTGGCTCGTTCGCCGTCGAATTCGCGTTGGCGACGTTTTCAGACACAACGCGCATCCGCTCACCTTGGGCCCTAAGACCAGTGCTGGCGATGCGGGAAATTGTGGTTAACGGATCCATCTATCAGCCTCCCGCAACCATGCGCAGCATTGTGTGCGCTTTCTTATAGAGATTGGCCGCGACCTTATATTGGCTCGCCGTACTGGAGGCCGCGAGGATCTGCTCTTCCAGAACAACAGAGTTGCCGGTGAGATCCTCACCCCAAGTCGTGTCGCTTTCTGCCACTGACGCATCAGGCGAAACCTCTACATCGGCAGCCTTTGCCAGATAGCTCTCAAAACTCTCGGTCTCTTTGGCGCGAAACCCCGAGGTCTCTGCGTTCGCGATGTTTTCCGAGATCGTCTTCTGGCTGTCCGAAAGCCATTTCAGGCGCTTGGACGCAAGATCGAAAAGATTTGGGGCCTCAGTATTCATAGGTAGACTCCGCGCGAGTTATCAATGATTATAGCAAGTATAGCATGGATTAACAGAGGATTTATCCTTGTGAGCAAGGTTTTTTCGGATCTCAAGACCCGAGTTTCCTCTTTGGAGGCCACAAGAATTGTTGGCCAAGTTCAATCAGTTGTTGGCATGACAATGACTGCAGCGGGCCTGAAACGCGCCGCTGGGATCGGTCAAAGATGCATGGTCAAAGGCGCGCGCGGCCCGGTTATGGCCGAAGTCGTCGGAGCCTCGTCAGACGGGCTGAAGCTGTTGCCCTTCGGGAGTTGGGACGGCGTTGCCGTAGGTGACGAGGTCGAGATTGTCCAACATGATCCGGGCATCAGCCCAGACGACAGCTGGATTGGAACTGTGGTTGACGGGCTCGGAACGCCTTTGTCTGCGGCCCCGCGATTCAAAACTGGACGCGGACGTAAATCCAGCGGCCGCGCAGAGCCGCCGCCTGCCTTTGCGCGTCGCCGTGTTGGGCAGAAACTATCGACAAAAGTGAAATGCTTGGATGTTTTCACGCCGCTCTGCCAAGGCCAACGAATGGGCGTTTTTGCGGGGTCGGGCGTAGGGAAATCCACGTTGATGGCCATGCTTGCGCGCTACACCAATGCGGATGTGATTGTTATCGGTCTGGTCGGCGAGCGCGGGCGAGAGGTTCAGGAATTTATTCAAGAAGATCTTGGGCCCGAAGGCATGGCGCGCTCTGTCGTCGTCGTCGCCACTGGGGATGAGGCCCCGCTTTTGCGCCGGCAGGCCGCCTGGACCGCAACCGCCGTTGCAGAACACTTTCGCGCCACCGGGCGGCAGGTCTTGTTGCTGCTGGATTCCGTCACCCGGTTTGCAATGGCGCAACGCGAAATCGGACTGTCATCCGGCGAGCCACCAACCACGAAAGGGTATCCGCCGACGGTGTTCTCTGAATTGCCCCACCTGCTGGAACGCGCGGGTCCGGGCCGTGACGGAGAGGGTGACATCACCGCGATCTATACCGTTCTGGTAGACGGCGACGATATGAATGAGCCTATCGCGGACGCTATTCGCGGCATTCTTGACGGGCATATGGTGCTTGACCGCGCAATCGCGGAACGGGGACGGTATCCGGCGATCAACATTCAGAAATCGATTTCGCGGATGCTGCCCGCCTGCCACACAAACGAAGAATACGCGATCATGAACGAGGCGCGGCGCGCCTTGGCGCGATTTGCCGATATGGAAGACCTGATCCGAGTTGGCGCCTACAAACCCGGCACTGATCCCGAAGTGGACGCCGCCATGCGTTTCGCCAAAGTCGCGGACGCCTTTTTGTCTCAGCGAAAAAGCGAGACCATGACGTCTGACCAAAGCTTTGCCGAGCTTTATCGCATGTTGCTTGAGGCGGGCATTGATGTACCGATTGACGTCAATGCGGTCGACCAGCCCGCCAGCGCCGCATAAAAAAATCGGCCGGTGACTAGCCGGCCGAGTTCTGCAATGGCGTCTGACTGAAACCTCAGCCATCCCCCCCAGAAATCTGTGATTACTGTCTGAACAGAGACATAATGTTCTGCGGCGCCTGGTTGGCCATAGACAAGGACTGTGTCGCCAGCTGCTGCTGTACCTGAAGCGCCTGCAAACGGGCTGCTTCTTCTTCCATGTTGGCGTCGACCATCGCCGATACACCAGAGTCCAATGTATCTGTCAGCATATCGAGGAAAGTCATCTGACCCTCGATGGTTTTTTCAGTAACACCCAAGGATGTCGCTGCATCGATCGCGTTGGACAGCTGTGCTTCAGCCATCGTCAGCGCCTCGGTCAGCGTATCAGGAACGGCAGTGTTCGTGCCGCCCGTGTCCAGGTTTTCCAGATCGATGTTTGCCAGAGCGGTTTGAATCGCGGACAGGTCTACTGATTGGAATGTAATTGTGGTCGCAGCAAAGGTGCCACCCGTCCGAGAGATCCCGGATACCACAGTCACAGGTGCCGCGGCGCCCGACACAAGGTCTTCGCCGTTGAAGGTTGACTGGCTGATCGCCGTACCGATTTGGGTAATTAGAGAGTCGAGCTCCGACTGCACATCGGCCAGGTTCACACCGCTGCCCTGCGCAAAGGCCACCCGGTCGGTGAAGTCTTTGGCCAGATCCGCTACGGTCTCTGCCCCAAGGCGTGCCGTCGAGATCGAGTTCTTGGTTGCGGTAAGCCCGTCATGGATGGACTCAAACATGCCGCTATCACCCTTCATCGTTTCCGAGATGGCGTAGTAGGCGGCGTTGTCTTTGCCGGATGTGATTTGCAAACCACTGGAGACACGGTTCTGTGTATCGGTCAGATTCTTGTTCACCATGTTCAACGTGGACAAGGCCACCATGGCGGAGTGGTTGGTAAGAATAGACGACATTTCCTGCGCTCCTATCTTTCGGGCGAGGGCCCTTCTGGACCATTAATCTCTTTAATCATAGTTACTATAAAGAATAGAAGTTTAAAGCAAGGTATATGTTCTTGCTATTTTTGTAGTTTTTGATGAATTACCACTATAAATTGAGAAGTACTACAATTGTATTCTTGTCTCCGAACTCAATTACAAGGATAGTTTCCCCACATTCCAAATTGGGAATAATTTCTGAAAGGTTCGAGCCGACACCTCAGTCCGGCTAGACAAAGAAGACCGGGCGCGACGCAACGTCAACCCCTCAGTTTTGCCCCACCCCCAAGTCACCCATGACGACAGGCCCCTCGGTTCAAACAAATAAACGGCCGCGAAAACCCGCGGCCGTCTTTGAATTACGTGATGTGAGGACGAAACCGCCCTCAGATCTTTTACCGGAACAGAGACATAATGTTCTGTGGAGCCTGGTTCGCCATAGACAGGGACTGTGTCGCCAGCTGCTGCTGAACCTGAAGCGCCTGCAAACGCGCCGCTTCGGATTCCATGTCTGCATCAACCATAGAGGAGATACCAGAATCGATGGTGTCTGTCAGAGATGACAGGAAGGACTGCTGGCCTTCGATGGTCTTCTCAGAAACACCCAGAGATGTCGCTGCTGCAATCGCTGCACCCAGCTGAGTTTCTGCCATTGTCAGCGCTTCTGTCAGCGTATCTGGAACCGCGGTATCCGTGCCGCCTGTGTCCAGGTTTTCCAGATCGATGTTGCCCAGAGCCGTTTGAATCGCGCCCAGATCAACAGAAGAGAAGCTCAGGGTTGTTGCCGCGAATGTACCGCCAGACCGAGACACACCTGAAACCACAGTTACAGTTGCTGCCGCGCCAGAGACCAGATCGTCGCCGTTGAAGGTGGATTGACCGATTGCAAGACCGATTTGGGTCACCAGAGAATCCAGTTCGGACTGAACATCGCCCAGATTCACACCGTTGCCTTGTGCAAAGGCGACTCGCTCGGTGAATTGTTCTGCAAGGTCGGACACAGTTTCCGCGCCAAGACGCGCTGTTGCTATGGAGTTCTTGGTGGATGTCAGACCATCATTGATGGACTCATACATGCCGCTGTCACCCTTCATCGTCTCAGAGATAGCAAAGTAAGCTGCGTTGTCTTTACCAGAGCTGATCTGAAGACCGGTGGAAACACGGTTTTGGGTGTCGTTAAGCTTCATGTTCACGTTGTTAAGCGTGGCAAGAGCAACCATTGCAGAGGAATTGGTGAGAATGGATGACATTTAATGTTCTCCTCTAATTCTCGTTATGTCTCAGTCTTCTGACTGATATAGCACAAACGAATATTGCATCGTTTGAGTGACTTCAGAGTAAGAGAAGTGCGGTTAAAGCCGCGTTTAGAAATGCCCCGACGTTGGTGGAGCTCTTCGAAAAAATACAATTTTTAGGTGAATTGGTAACCAAGCCTTAAAGTAGCTTAACACTAGGCTAAAGGTTAGAAAGGAAAGCCGAGAAACCCCGGCTTTCCCTTGATACTCTTAACGGAAGAGCGACAACACGGACTGTGGCGAAGAGTTCGCCATTGCCAGTGCCTGAGTCGCCAACTGTTGTTGAGTTTGAAGGGCTTGCAACCGGGCTGCTTCCTCTTCCATCTCTGCGTCAACCATCGAGGACACACCTTGATCCAGTGTATCGGTCAGGGAACCCAAGAACTCTTGCTGAGATTCAATGGTCTTTTCAGAAACGCCGAGAGAGGTCGCTGCTGAAATTGCATTGCCCAGCTGAGTTTCAGCCATGGTAAGGGCTTCGGCCAGAGTATCTGGAACCGCGGTGTCCGTACCGCCGGTGTCCAGGTTCTCTAGGTCGATGTTACCAAGAGCAGTTTGAATCGCACCCAGATCAACGGACTGGAAAGAGATCGTTGTCGCGGCAAACGTACCACCTGACCGGGTTACACCGGAGACGATGGTTTGTGTTGCTGCTGCACCAGACACCAGGTCGTCACCGTTAAAGGTAGACTGGCTGATCGCGGTGCCGATCTGAGACACGATGGAATCAAGTTCAGACTGAACATCACTCAAGTTCACACCAGAGCCCTGTGCGAACGCAACGCGCTCGGAGAACTGCTGTGCAAGATCAGAAACGGTTTCCGCACCAAGGCGGGCAGTCGCAACTGAGTTTTTGGTGGATGTCAGGCCCTCGTTGATCGCCTCGAACATACCGCTATCACCCTTCATAGTCTCGGAGATAGCAAAGTAAGCCGCGTTGTCTTTACCGGAGCTGATTGCGAGACCGCTGGATACGCGGCCTTGGGTTTCGTTCAGGTTCTTATTGACCATAGTCAGGGTCTGTAGAGCCGTCATTGCAGAGTTATTCGTGAGAATGGACGTCATTTTACGCTCTCCTCAATTCTCGTATTATTTGTCCGTCTTCTGACAGAGTTATGGCTGGACATGCCAAAACTACGCATGGCCGTACAACCATCCGTAGAATAACAGAATTTAGGTTAAAGCGGGGTTAAGGTTTACGTTTTTTTAAACCTTGCACCCGGTAGAGAGGTCCGTCGTTTCCCTGATAATCTCTGTTAAAGCTCCTTATCCAAAGCCCTCGATCGGCTGCTATCGGCGCCAATTCGACGGCCGGATTTTCCATAAAGACCGCTCAGGCTGTGCCTTTGCTGGGCCTTCTCGATTTCACGAACGATGGTGCCTGCCGCGACAGACATACGGGACAGAAGCGCATTGTTTTCCGACACCGCCTCTTTCAGTTCGGCAAGCCGATCTGGAAGGCGGCGCGCCTTGACCGCGTCGTCGTTCATAAAGGGTTCAATCAGTGGCATTTTTAGCTCGAGCCACTTCAGAATGCCTGCCTTCTGATTGTGGAGCTCACTCACGATATTGAGTTTGCCTTCGTTGATACCCGCAATCTCTTGTTTCAATAACGAGACCGCCTCGGTGATCTTGGTGGCAAAAGCATCAATGTTTTGAATGTCCAATTCGGTGGGCGCCAGCGTCATATTCCCCTGCCCCACAGGCCGCGGTTGCTTGCGACCGGCCACCCGAAACTGGCGTTTAGAAATCATACTTTGCCTCCAGAGCCAGCCGTTTTGTAGGCCGACATCATCTGCTCCACACTCGCCGAAAGACCGAGTCCACCCTGCTCGACAAGCGACTCTGCCATGGCCTGAGACATGAAAGATCGCCACATGTGCATGTCGCGTCCGCCGGTCGCCGCATCCAGGTCGACGGTCTTGAGCATTTCGTCGACAAACTGGGACAAAAATAATGTCTCAAATTCCTTCGCTTTCGCGATTTCTTGATCAGAAAGCGGGCTTTGCGCCGAAATTTGATTCGTAATTTGCCCGTTTGGCTGCGGTGAATAGAGAATCGGAAGGTCCGCCATCAGATGATCTCCAGATCCGCATGAAGCGCGCCCGAAGACTTGATTGCCTGCAGAATGGAAATCGTTTGCCGCGCGCCTACTCCGATGGCGTTCAGGCCGTCCACCAGATCCTGAAGACTGACGTCCCCCTCTAGGATTGTGAACTTGCTGTCCTTCTCCGTAACATCCAGATCCGTATCGGGAATAACGACTGTCGTCCCACCAATAGAGATCGGGTTAGGTTGGCTGACGATGGGGTTTTCTTTGACCCGAATGGTCAAGCCGCCCTGACTGATCGCGACCTGCCCAATGCGCACATTGGAGCCGATCACGATGGTTCCAGACTTTTCGTCCACCACGACCCGCGCGATGGAGTCCGGCTGAACGGTTAAGTTTTCAATCACGGACACGAATTCTGCCACGTTCGCACCGGAGTTGACCGAGACCTCTACGGTGCCGGGATCCAGCACAGAAGCGAATTTCGCGCCAAGTTCGGTATTCACCACATCGCGCACACGTGTCGCTGTTGTGAAATCAGGAGTTCTTAGCGCCACCCGGAACGAACGCATCTGAGCCAAGTCAAAGCCGACTTCGCGCTCTACGATGGCTCCGTTGTCAACGCGCGCAATCGTGGGAACGCCTTCGGTCAAAGTTGCGCCCGCACCTTCAGCGCGGAACCCCGACACGGCAACCGCACCCTGCGCAACGGCGTAGACTTCGCCATCCGCGCCCGCAAGCGGCGTGACCAATAGGGTCCCACCACGCAGACTGGTTGAATCGCCAAGCGAACTGACTGTGACATCAATGGGAGCACCGCGGCGCGCAAACGGCGGAAGTTTCGCCGTCACCATAACCGCCGCGGTGTTCTTGGTTTGTAGCAGGTTGGCGTCAATATTGGCCACACCAAGACGCTCAAGCATCCCCCGCACACTCTCACGCGTGAAAGGCGAATTCGCCATCTTGTCGCCGGTGCCCAAAAGACCCACGACCAGCC
Source organism: Cognatishimia sp. (assembly GCF_964229375.1). Classification (GTDB taxonomy): domain Bacteria; phylum Pseudomonadota; class Alphaproteobacteria; order Rhodobacterales; family Rhodobacteraceae; genus Cognatishimia. Next base: position 609 of record NZ_CAXREH010000234.1, on the reverse strand, counting down.
CGTAGCCAATCAAATGGTTCTCTCGCACACCCTCAAAGCTCGCAATATCCTTAATGCGAACGTCGGCCTTGGCCACTGACACCCCAAACACTGACCCTACCAAGATCAATGCGCATAGTATTACACCTGCTTGGGGCCAGAAGTATTTTTGGTACTGCTCCATAGATATTTTTGCCTCTATGCCCAAGGACACTGTAGCGATTAATCTTTGGTTAGTCCACACTATCTTTGTAATTCAATGTTTTAACCCCGTTTTAATCTTTGTAATTTTTTCTTTTTATAGTTGAACGGTTGGTTAATCCTTGCTAGCCGTCAAGAATAACAAAAATGGCAGGAACGGAGGACGCTATGCGCGCCTATGTTTATGAGCCACGAGAGAAACGTCGAGCATCACTAGCATCCGAGTTGGAAAACGCGGGTCTGCAACCTCTCTTTGTGGGCGAAGAATTTTTTGAAACGGGCCTTGCGCCTTTGACTCAGACGGGCAGCGAACATCGCGCCATTCTGATCGGAGAATCTGTGAACACCCACCGCCAAATCCGCGCGGTGCGTCATGCAGGATGCGAGAACCCCTTGATAATCCTACGGGATTTCCGGAATTCGGCGGAC
>NZ_CAXREH010000233.1:0-9942 GCF_964229375.1 Cognatishimia sp. | reverse complement strand
GCCCCTCCCCCTCTGGCAAGCCGCCATGCGCGGTGGGCAGCCCGAACCGCCATATAACTTGTGGTGCACGCGGTGCTTCATGCACCCAGCAGGTGAATTGCTTAATCTTCACGAGAATCGTCCTCGGTGGTCATTTTTAATGTTTTTTATCCTTTTAAAAATATTTGTAAATAGATTTTAGATATCCTTTTTGGCGCAAACCACCTCACCAAAAGGCGCAAAAGTGGCCTTCAGCAAAGTTGGAAAACGCAATGCTTCGCGGGAAGATCAGGGTAGACAGCTAAAAAATATAAACAAATGCGGAAAACGCGCAGCTAGCACCGAAAGAAGAGGCCCGTCAGACAAAATCTGCTAGCGATAATCATGGATATTAAATAAGCTAATAAAAATATTATTTATGGGTCGCGTGTGAGAAATGCAGCGAATATCGACGGTCGTCCACATCCGGCCAGACAAGATTGAAGAGTACAAAGCTCTGCACGCCAGCGTGTGGCCTTCTGTGGTCGCGCTGTTGGGTGCCGCCAACATTCGCAACTTCTCGATTTTCCTGAGAGAGCCGGAAAACCTGTTGTTTGGATATTTTGAGCACCACGGCACAGACCTAGAGGCTGACTTGCGCGTCATGGAGCAACACCCAGACATGCGTCGCTGGTTAGAGCTGACGACAAAGTGCCAGACACCGCTGGCCTCGGCAGCGCCCGGCGAAAACTGGTCACCGATGCGCGAAGTGTTTCATTTGGACTAGCCTCACACCCAAACAAACACCCTTAAATCACCGCCCTACCCGCGACCGCATCTGAGACCGAAACCGCGACGGGGACAGCATGGCGTTTTTCGCAAACTCTCGACTGAAGTGATGCGGATCAGGATACCCACACTCCGCCCCGATCTGTGACACAGGCACATCGGTTTCCGTCAAAAGACGCTTGGCTTTGTTGATCCGTTGATCCCGCAGCCACGTGGCTGGTGGGAGCCCAAACGCGTCACGAAAGGCCGCATGCAGACGCGAGACGCTCAGCCCCACCTCTTGCGCCATCGCTTTCGTATCCCACGGCACCGCCAGATCCCGCAGCATCTCTGACGTCAGGCGCTCTAATGACAGGTGCCCCGCCTGCCGCGGTTGCGTTTCAAACGCCGCCAGCGCCTGTGCAACCAGACTGCTTAGGCGGGCCTGACGCCCCGGGGTATTGCCCGCAACCTCTCTTAATACCGCGCCGAAAACCTCGGCTACATCCGGCTCGGCCAACGCTTGAGCCTGACTTCGTTGAGATACACGCTCAAACAGGGCATCGCTGGCAAATCCGGTGAACGAGAACCAAAGATAGTCCCAAGACTCTGCATCCGGCGCACAGCCGTGCCGATATCGACCCGAAGTATCCACCCATGACACCGACAACGGCCACGCGCGCGTTTCAACATCACGCTGAACGATTGCACCTACGCCCTCTATGGTCAGGATCAACGTATGCTCACCAAACCGCGTCGACACCGAGGGGGTTTGGGGCGTGACCCGGCTGCGTCCTGCTGCAAGAACCGCATAGGGGTATGGGGCCCCCGCCGTGTTTGGAGAATTATATAAAACTTCGTTCAGCATTTAAGAAAACAGGCCAAGACGCGGATATTTCGCAAGAGAAATATACAATTCTGCAGAAATATCCATTCCAGAAACACGTTATGCCCCATAGAAACAGACAAGCCACCAGCCACACAGGAGCCACGCGATGCAAGCTTTGCCCAAACTTGACCCACAATCCGAAGGCTTTGCGCGCGATCCACATCACACCTACACGCAGCTCAGGAATCTGCCTGATCCTTATTACTATGAGGACGTCGACAGCTGGATGCTGACCAAAGCCGCCGATGTCGAGGCCGTTGCCCTCAACAAAACCATGCTGCGCAACGTCGATCACCTGCTCAGCGCGGCCGAGCGCAAAGACGCCCAGCGCAAATTGAACTGGCATGACATGCCGCACCACGAGCGGTTTGTGCAAACGAACCTGCTGGAGAGCGAAGGCGACACCCACGCGCGCCTGCGCAAACTGGTGTTTCGCGAGTTCACCGCCGCCATGATCGCACGCCAGCGCGACACCATTCAGGCGTTTGTGGATCACTTGCTGGATGGCCTTGGAGACCGGGACGCGTTTGACTTTGTCGAAGACTTCGCCGCCCATGTGCCCGGTCACATCATCGGACGCGTAATTGGCGTGCCGGACGAGGATTGCCCGCGCCTGCGCGTCTGGTCTGAACAGGTGGTGCGGTTCTTTGATGTTGGCCGCAATGACGACGACAAACAGCTGGCAGAACGCGCGACCAAGGAATTCTACGAGTATTTGCTGACCTTGGTCGCCGCCCGTCGCGCTGCGCCGCAAGAGGATCTGATGACGCGGATGGTTGGGCATCAGGACGCCGGTCTGATGTCCGAGGACGAGTTAATCGCAACAACAATGCTGATCCTGATGGCAGGCCATGGTTCAACGATCGACGTCCTGGGGTCAGGCATGCACGCCTTGCTCAGGTTCCCCGACCAGCACCAAAGACTGCGGGACGATCCCAAGCTGATCAATCTTGCGGTGCAGGAAATGTTCCGCTTTGAATCCCCGCTGCCCTATTTCCACCGGTTTGCGACCGAAGACACAGAGGTTGCGGGCCGCATGTTTAAGGCGGGCACGCGCTTTGGTCTGCTGTATGGCGCGGCGAACCGCGATCCCGCGCGGTTTGAAAATCCGGATCAGTTTGATGTCTCGCGCAGCCCCAACCGACATATCGCCTTTGGCGGTGGCACGCATTTCTGCCTTGGCAACCATTTGGCACGTCTGGACATGGACGTCATCTTTACAACGTTAAACCAACGCTTTGCGTCGATCGAACTGGCCCACGAGCCGGCCTATAAACCGGGTCTCTCGGTTCGTGGTCCGATCGCGTTGAACATCGCAGTAAAAAGGCACTGAGCGGCATGACAAAAATCACATTCATCGAGGCCGATGGCACCAAAACCGAGACCATTGCGCAGCCCGGCATGACGGTCATGCAGGCGGCGGTTCACGCGAACATCGCCGCCATCGCTGCGGAATGCGGTGGGGCCTGCGCGTGCGGAACCTGCCACTGCTATGTCGCACCGGATTGGGTGGGCAAGATCCCTTCGGCCCAAGAGGATGAGGCGGATATGCTGGGGTTCGTGATCGACCCGCAGGACAACAGCCGCCTGAGCTGTCAGATCGAAGTGACGCCGGACATGGATGGCCTGGTCATTCAGGTGCCCGACTCTCAAACGTAGGAAAGTGACCCGCATGAAAAAGATATACACCTACGGTCACGCGCTCGAAGAACGCAATCTGACCATCGCCGACATGCACGCCAACAAGGCTGTGGGGCGCAAAATGACTCAGGTCACAGCCCAGAACGCCCAAGAGGCAGAGATCATCGCAGATCAAGACATCGACATGATCATAACAGGCAGTGATTGGTACCCTGATGTGCGTCGCGGCGCGCCCAATACATTCATCACCGCCGCGCTGTTTGCGGGCCGTTATATCACCAACGAAGAAATCCTGGCCGGCGCGATTGACGCCGCGATGAAGGGCGCGGACAGCGTTCTAACGCCGCGCAGTCTGGATGTGGTCGAAATGATCGCCAATCAGGGCATCGCCGTACAGGGCCATGTAGGCATGGTCCCGTCCAAGTCGATACAGCTGGGCGGAATGCGCACCGTTGGCAAAACCGCAGACGAAGCCCTCGCTGTTCTGGAGGACATGCGCCGCTTGGAAGACGCAGGGGCCTTTGGCTGCGAAGTGGAATGCGTGGCCGAAGATGCACTGGCCGCGATCAGCAAACACACCTCGTTGATTACCAATTCGATCGGAGCCGGACCTGCTGGCGATGTGATCTTTCTGTTTTTTGAGGACATCTGCGGCGAAACCGAAAACCCGCCGCGCCATGCGCAGTCTTGGGGCGACGGGGCCGCTATTCGCAGGCAACTGGATCAGGAACGGCGCAAGGCCGTCAAAGGGTTTAAAGACGCCGTGGCCAGCGGGGATTACCCCGCTCAGGGCCATGTGGTGTCGATGTTGGCCGAAGAAAAAGACAAGCTTCTCGAGGCGCTTGATAAACGGGCCTAAAGCCAACAGGCGCTGTCGGCCCCCGCCTTGCAAAACGCGCAGGGGTCCGCCTTAGGCGCGGACCTTTTGGGCGAGCTCGACCAGCTCGATCACCGATCCGATCTCGAGCTTTTCAAGGATGCGCGCACGGTGATGGTCCACCGTTCGGGGCGAGATATCCAGCGCGCGCCCAATCTCTTTGCTGGCGGTGTTCGAAGGGTGCTCGATCATAAACACCGCAATCTCGTGTTCCCGGGACGTCAGACGGTCAAACAGCGCCTTGGCGGTCTTTTGCTCTTGCATGTCCTCCCGGGTTTTCAGGTCGCGCTCAAAAGCCGTGTGAATACAGGCCACAAGATCCGCCTGACGGAAGGGTTTTTCCAGAAAATCGACGGCGCCCGCTTTCATGGCCTGCACCGACTCGGGGATGCCTCCGTGACCAGAGATAAAGATAATTGGCAGGGTCAGGTTGGTGTCATTCATCAAAGACTGAAGTTCCAGCCCGTTGATATCCGGCATCCCATAGTCCAGCACCAAACAGCCATGCTGATCCTGATTGTATTGATCAAGAAAGGCGCGTGCTGACTCAAAAGGGGCCACGTCAAACCCGCGCTTTGTCAACGCACGGGACAAGGTGCTGCGCACCTCTTCTTCGTCATCGACCAGAAACACGATGGGGTCAGGCATGGAACACTCCAAGGCTATGAAACAACGCTGGGCTCCTAGTCGGTCTTGCGCGGGATGGTAAAGCAGAAAGTGGTGTGTTGCGTGTCGTCTTTGTCGTGCCACAACCGGCCACCGTTGGTTTCAACGATCTTACGACTGATCGACAACCCCAACCCCATGCCATCTTCTTTGCTGGTCTGGAATTGCTTGAACAGTTTGACGTCCGCAGGCACGCCCGGCCCGCTGTCTTGCACGCGCACCTCAAGCGCGCGGTCCAGCGAGGCGGTCTGAACACGAATTTCACGCATTGGCACATTCGCGGACGAGATCGCTTCCAGTGCGTTGCGGATGAGATTGATCAACACCTGCGCAATCTGAACCCGATTGCCGATCACCTCCGGGGCCTCTGCCTGCTCAAAGATCAGCCGCACCTGATGATCCTCGGCCTCGTGACGCATCAGGCGTTCGGCCTGATCCAGCAGCTCGTTGAAATTGAATGTCGCGATATCGCCCTCATCCTTTCGCACAAAGCCGCGCAGGGCCCGCACCACATCGCCGCCCTGATGGGCCTGTTCGTCCAGCTCGTTCAGGATCGCAATCAGGTCTTCATTGGCGGGCGCATCCTGTTTTGCGGTCGAAATCGCGGCATCGACGTTCTGTGAAATCGCGGTCAAAGGCTGGCTTAACTCATGCGCCAAGCCGCTGGCCATTTGCCCCATGACATTCACCCGCGAAAAATGCGCCAGATCGCGGCTGAGTTCCTGCACCTTGGCCTCGGACTCGCGGCGGTGCGCGATCTCGTCGATCAGCGTTTTATTCGCCTTGCTGAGTTCTCGATAGGTGCGCGGCAGAGGCGCCCGGGAAGAGACTTCGCCCTGCGATACAAGCGCGGTCCGCACGGCAAAGGCGCGCACGGGCCGCAGGATAAGTTCCGCCAGCGCAAGCCCCGCCAAGGCCGTGAAAATCGAGATCAGCGCCGCAATCGACGTATTGCGGGACCGGTTGGATTTGATCTCACCGATAAAGTCATCCTCGGGCGCATAGACAGCAACCGTCCACGGCAGATCGATGCCTTCAAGGGGCGCGAACAGCCCAAGGTATTCCTGATTTTCGAAGGTAAAGTTGGACTGCGTTCCGAAACTTTCCGCGCCGGCACCGTCGATATTGGCAAAAGCCGCACGCGAGATCGGATCGTCAATGTCGTTGATATTGGCAAAACTCAAAGAGCCGTCTTCGTTCTCGACCTTGATCTGTGCCGGATCGGGGTGCGCCAACAATGACCCATCCGCGCTGAGGATCATAGCAGAGCCGCTTTCACTGACCCGAAGGTCTGACAGAAACCGCGAGATGTCGGAAATTTCGATGTCTACGCCGACAACGCCCTGCAGACCCAGGTTGGGCAGAACGACGGGTGCCGCTACCGTGATCCCGGGCTGTCGTGAGGAAAAGAAAATATAAGGGTCCGTCCAGATCCGTTTGTCCAGCGCGCTGGCCTCAATGTACCAAGGTCGGGTGCGGGCGTCATATTTGTCCAGCGGATCGCTGTCGCGGGCGACGACCTGAAACGTCTCGGTGCGCCAGATGTAATCCACCTCGCGCACCCCGTTTTTGATGGTGATGAACTTGGTGCGGAATGGCCCCGGCCCCTTGCTTTTCATCACATAGACAAAGTTGCCCTGCTCATCGCCATAGTTGATCCCTGCGATCTGCGGTTCCGTCTGCAAGAGCTGGAAAAAATACCGCTCCATGGTTTCGCGATCTGTGGTGCTGACCAAACCGCTGTTCAAAACCCGTCGCGCCTGTTCGGTGGTTTCACCTGCAGGTTCCAAAAAGCGTTTGGTGTGTTCAATCGCGTTAGAGCCCGCCCGCGCCATCAGGCCACGCGCATGTTCCAAGATGGCACGTTCAGACGACACATAGGATGTGGTGACGACAAATAGGATGGCGATGAATTGCAAACCGGCAAGGCTTATGGCCAGGACAAATCCCAGCGAAAATCTCACACCGTCTTTGCGCAGTTTACTAACCAAATGTACCGATCACAGTCCTAAGTCCGCGGACACCTGCTCGACCGCTGTCACCAACTTACCGACCAACTCTTCAAAGTGGTGGGGTTGCGAAATGAACGGCGGCGCCAGCAATACATGATCCCCGCGCTTGCCATCGATGGTACCGCCCATCGGATAGCAAATCAAACCGGCCTCAAAGGCCGCTGCTTTCAGCTTGGCGTTGAACTTCAACGCAGGATCCAGCGGCGCTTTGCTGTCTCGGTCCGCCACGAACTCAAGCCCGATGAAAAGCCCCCTGCCGCGAATGTCCCCCACCAGAGGGGCCTGACCAAAGGCGTCATTGAGCATGTTCATCAGATCCTGCCCCTTGCCTTCGACCTGACCCACGATGCCGGACGTCAGCTTTTGCACCACCGCAAGGCCTGCCGCGCAGGCGGTTGGGTGCCCGACATAGGTATGCCCGTGCTGGAAAAAACCGCTGCCCGCTTTGATGGCATCAAAGATTTTGCCGGAACACAGCGTTGCCCCGATCGGCTGATAACCCGCCCCAAGCCCTTTGGCGATGGTGCAGATATCGGGACTGATGCCCTCTTGATCGGCCGCAAACAGGCTGCCCGTGCGCCCCATGCCGCACATGACTTCGTCCAAAATCAATACAACGCCATACGTGTCGCAAATCTCGCGAATACGTTTGAAATAGCCCTCGGCCGCCGGCACCGCGCCCATGGTTGCGCCTACGACCGGCTCGGCCACAAACGCCATGACGTTTTCTGGACCCAGACGCAGGATCTCATCCTCAAGCTCTTGCGCCATGCGCTGGCCAAAGTCCTGCTCGGTTTCTCCCGGCAGGCGATCCCGGTATTCATAGCACGGCGCAATGTGGCTGACATCGATCAGCAATGGCGCAAACTGAGCGCGCCGCCATGCGTTCCCGCCCACGGCCAGCGCACCGAGTGTGTTGCCATGATAGCTTTGACGTCGCGCGATGATTTTGCTGCGCTCAGGCTGGCCGATCTCGACGTAATACTGCCGGGCCAGTTTCAGCGCGGCTTCGACGGCCTCTGATCCACCGGACACGAAATATACATGCTGCAACCCTTCGGGTGCATGCAGAACCAACAAATCCGCCAGTTCCTCGGCCGGTGTCGACGTCAGAAAACTGGTATGCGCAAAGGCCATGGACTCAAGCTGTGCGGTGATCGCGCCAATGATGTCCTGATCCCCGTGTCCCAAACAGGACACGGCCGCACCTCCGGATCCGTCAAAATAGGCGCGTCCTTCGGAATCAAACAGGTGGACACCTGAGCCGAGCTTACCAACCGGCGGCAACTTATTGGAATGTCTAGGGAATACGTGACTCATCTGATCGAATCCATGGTCGTGACGGCAGGAGCCTGTCACTTTGGACCTGCAAATTCTATAGGTAGTGACGCGCATAGACAGAACGCCGCCCATCTAAGACCCTTGTGTCCAGTGCTGTTCTTGGACCCCGGCTTTTGACCCTCAAATGCCGTGTGGTGGTTGTGTTGGGCCAGTGGGCTCGTGGGGGTTTCAGCACCAAAACAATGGGAGAGACTCTATGTCGTATTCAAAATTCACGGCTGCGGCTGCAACAGCAGTTGCGCTGACCGTATCTGCTCCGGCGGCTTTCGCCGAAGACTTCGTCACCATCGGCACCGGCGGTGTCACAGGTGTTTACTATCCAACCGGCGGCGCGATCTGCCGTCTGGTTAACAAAGGCCGCCGCGACCACGGTGTTCGGTGTTCTGTCGAGTCCACAGGTGGCTCTGTTTACAACATCAACACCATTCGCGAAGGCGAACTGGAATTCGGTGTCGCGCAGTCTGACTGGCAGTACCACGCCTATAACGGCACCTCCAAATTCTCTGACGCGGGCGCATTCGAAGGCCTGCGCGCAGTCTTCTCTGTGCACCCAGAGCCATTCACTGTTGTGGCCCGCGCCGACGCAGGTATTTCTTCGTTCGAAGACCTGAAAGGCAAACGCGTCAACATCGGCAACCCGGGGTCCGGTCAGCGTGGCACCATGGAAGTTCTGCTGGACGCGATGGGCTGGTCCACAAGCGACTTCGCTCTGGCGACCGAGCTGAAGGCCGCAGAACAATCCGCTGCACTGTGTGACAACCAGATCGACGCGATGGTCTATACTGTCGGTCACCCATCCGGTTCCATCCAAGAAGCGACCACAGCCTGTGACTCCGTTCTCGTGAACGTTGGCGGCGACGCGGTTGACGGCCTGATTGCAGACAATTCCTTCTATCGGTCTGCAACCATCCCAGGTGGCATGTATCGCGGCAATGACGCAGACACATCGACCTTTGGTGTTGGCGCAACCTTCGTGACATCGGACGCGGTTTCTGAAGAAGCTGTCTACACAGTTGTCTCTGCTGTCTTTGAAAACTTTGACGATTTCAAAAAGCTGCACCCAGCCTTTGCAAACCTGAAACCAGAGGAAATGGCGACAGCTGGTCTGTCCGCACCTCTGCACGCGGGTGCTGCGAAGTACTACCGTGAGCAAGGTTGGATCGAATAAAACCAAGCACTGCTTGCACCAGAGAGGCGGCCCTGCGCCTCTCTACCAAGGAGAGGCGGATCCTGACGCCTCTCCGACTTACCAACCCCAAGTGACTTGGGGCAGTTCTGGGGGGAACTGACATGACGGATCAAAAGACTGAAGGCCGTGCGCTGAGCGAGGAAGAACTGCAAGACCTGGTGTCGTCAAGCGACGCAGGCGCGCGCAATCCGGTCGGTCATGTGGGTACGTTTCTTGCAATTATCGCAATTGTCTGGTCGGTCTTTCAGGTGGTTCTGGCCTCGCCCCTGGCGAACTACGTTCTGCCGGGATCGATCATTAACAATTCACGTCAAATCCATTTGGCTTTTGCTATTTTCCTGGCCTTCATGGCCTATCCCGCACTGAAATCCAGCCCGCGCGACTATATTCCGATCCAAGACTGGATCATGGCCATCTGCGGGGCCTACATCGCGCTTTATGGGTATTTTTTCTACGACAAGATCGTCAATTCGGGCGGCCTTGCGGACAACACCGACAAATGGTTCGCGCTGGTCGGCCTGATCCTGCTGTTTGAGGCCGCGCGTCGCGCGCTTGGCCCGGCGATGGCGATCATTGCGACCATCTTCCTGATGTATGTGTT
>NZ_CAXREH010000232.1:0-6298 GCF_964229375.1 Cognatishimia sp. | reverse complement strand
GCGCGCAATCGACCGTTGATGCGCTGGTGACTTTACGACAGCAATACTTGCAATAATCCCAAAGGCGCCCCTGCAACTTTCGCCATTCACACCAAAGCCACGCGCAATTCCCTCACAAATTCGCGCAATTGGTCTGAGCAGCCTTGCTAGCCCCTTGCCTCGCCCCCAAAAACTGCATAGATAGCCCGCTGTAATCGCAATACGCAGCCACGCAAAGGCCACCATGGAAAACGTTGTCCTCATCATCCACCTTCTTCTGGCGCTTGGCCTGATCGGCATCGTTCTGATGCAACGTAGCGAAGGTGGAGGCCTGGGTATCGGCGGCGGTGGCGGTGGTGCCGTTGCGGGACGTTCCGCAGCGACAGCATTGGGCAAAATCACCTGGATCCTGGCCATTGCGTTTATCTGCACATCGATTGCTCTGACCATTCTGGCGGCACGCAACGCGGCAGGCACTTCGGTGGTTGACCAGCTTGGTGTCGAGGTTCCAGCCTCTGAGGCCACCGTGCCAACAGCGCCTGCGTCTGACAGCTTGCTGCCTCCGGCAGAAGGCGACGACGCGCCACTGGTTCCAATCGCGGAATAATCTGAGGGCCCTTTTGGGGCCTACCTACCAATACTTGAGGTCCAATAGGATGCCGCAACTGTATCTTGCGGTCATCTTGCCAAGGTATTGCGAATCCTTTATACGTGAACACCCGTGATACATCGGCAGAATCGCTGCCGAGGGTGTTCATTTTGAATACAAGCCGCGCCCAAAGCGCGCATCAACTCACGGGGGTCGCCAACTCTATGGCACGTTTCATCTTTATCACAGGCGGCGTTGTGTCTTCACTTGGCAAAGGCCTTGCGTCAGCTGCGTTGGGCTCTTTGTTGCAGGCCCGTGGCTATACTGTGCGCTTGCGAAAGTTGGACCCCTATCTGAACGTTGACCCCGGCACCATGAGCCCGTTTGAACACGGTGAGGTCTTTGTCACCGATGACGGCGCAGAAACCGATCTGGACCTTGGCCACTATGAGCGCTTCACCGGAGTTCCGGCGCGCATGACCGACTCTGTGTCGTCAGGCCGAATTTATTCGAACGTTTTGGAAAAAGAGCGCCGTGGAGATTATCTTGGCAAAACCATCCAGGTTGTGCCGCATGTCACCAACGCCATCAAAGAGTTCATCTCGATCGGCGAAGACGAAGTCGATTTCATGCTGTGTGAAATCGGCGGTACTGTCGGCGACATCGAAGGCCTGCCCTTCTTTGAAGCGATCCGCCAGTTCAGTCACGACAAACCCCGCGGCGAATGCATCTTTATGCACCTGACGCTGCTGCCATATCTGGCGGCCTCTGGCGAACTCAAGACGAAACCGACCCAGCACTCGGTCAAAGAACTGCAATCCATCGGGATCGCACCTGACGTGCTGGTCTGCCGCTCTGAACAGCCCATTCCTGAAAAGGAACGCGAAAAGATCGCCCTGTTCTGTAACGTACGCAAAGAAGCAGTCGTTGCGGCCTATGATCTGAAATCCATCTATGAGGCACCGCTGGCCTATCACCGCGAAGGTCTGGATCAGGCGGTTCTGGATGCCTTCAACATCGCCCCTGCCCCCAAGCCCAATCTTGATCGCTGGAATGACGTCTATGACCGCATCCACAACACAGATGGTGAAGTGAATGTCGCAATCGTCGGCAAATACACCCAGCTTGAGGACGCCTATAAATCCATCAAAGAGGCCCTGATCCACGGCGGCATGCACAACCGTGTCAAAGTCAACGTGAACTGGGTCGACGCAGAGATTTTCGACAAAGGAGACGCCGCCCCGCATCTGGAAGGCTATGACGCGATCCTGGTTCCCGGCGGCTTTGGCGAGCGCGGCACCGAAGGCAAAATCAAAGCCGCCCAATTCGCGCGCGAACATAAGGTGCCCTATCTTGGCATCTGTCTGGGCATGCAGATGGCGGTCATTGAGGCCGCACGCAATACGGCGGGCGTCGATGGCGCAGGCTCTGAGGAATTTGACCACGAGGCGGGCGAGAAACGCTTTGAGCCGGTCGTCTATCACCTGAAAGAATGGGTGCAGGGCAACGCAAAAGTCACCCGCAAGGCCGATGACGACAAAGGCGGGACCATGCGTCTTGGCGCCTATAACGCGTCGCTGGCCGAAGGCTCTAAAGTGGCCGAGGTCTATGGCACGACGGCAATCGATGAACGTCACCGCCACCGCTATGAGGTCGACATCAAATACCGTGAACAGCTTGAAGCGGCGGGTTTGAAATTCACTGGCATGAGCCCCGACGGGCGGCTGCCTGAGATTGTCGAATGGGACGATCACCCATGGTTCATTGGCGTTCAGTTCCACCCGGAACTGAAATCAAAACCCTTTGATCCGCACCCTCTGTTCCGCGAGTTTGTGAAAGCCGCGATCGACAATTCCCGTCTGGTCTAGCCCCTTTTGCAAAAGCCATTTGGCACAATTTCGCGCAGCTGATTTCGTGAAACGCCTGACCTCGTGCTAGCCTTTCCTTGCGCGGTCCCCGACTGACGCAAGGGAGGCTTTATGTCATTGCTCACAATTCGCCGGGCGCGTGTGTCCGACGCTAAGTCGCTTGCGGCCATTGGCCACCAAGCCTGGCAACGTGGAATTGCCGCGCATCTTCCGGCCAATGCCCGAGACAAAATCGGCCCGCAAGTCTTTGAAGACTTTGCAAATTCATTCCCGGATGAAATCCTGATCGCCGAAGATGAAGACGGCATTCTGGGCTTTGCGGCCACCGAAAACGGCGACAATCACGTCACCGATTTATGGGTCGCCCCAGACAATCAAGGCAAGGGGATCGGCTCGCAACTGATGAAACGCATGGAGGTCCGCGCCCGCGAACGCGGCTTTGATTGCGTCGAACTCGAAGTGCTGACCTCCAACACCCGCGCCCTAAGCCTCTATAAATACCTGGGTTACCGTGTCACCAAACGCGGCATGAAAATGGACCGTGTCCTCGAGCTGCCGCTGCATAAAACCAAACTCAAGAAGTCTTTGTTCTTCTAGTTTTTCTCTTGCCAAAAATATCCACGCGCAGCTTTGCTGCGCTTCCATCGCGCGCCGCTATTGCACCCATTGGCAACTCGCCCGATAGTGCCAGAAAACAGGGAAAATACTATGTGGGACGACTTCATCGCACGGCTGCGCGGAAAACCTAAATCGCAACCTCTTCCGGAACCGGATGAAAAACTCGCGCTTGGGGCGCTTTTGGTGCGCGTGGCAAAGTCTGACAGCTTTTATCACGTCAACGAAATCATCGAAATCGACCATATCCTTGGCCAAAGCTTTGCCCTGTCTTCCGTTGAGGCCGCGAAACTGCGGGCCACGTCCGAAAAGCTGGAGTCCCATGCACCTGACACAACAGAATTTGCTGCCCTGATCCGGGACACGGTGGACTACGAACACCGTCTGGTCATCGTGCAACAGCTTTGGACGGTCATTCTGGCAGACGGTCGCGATCTGCCCGAAGAGCACACCGCCCTTCACGAAATCGAAAGCCATCTTGGGATCAATCCCGCCGACAGCCCTGCACGTTAACAAGGCGACCTTGACGCCCATACAAAAAGACCCAATCTAGCCCCTATGTTTGCTGAATTCCTAAAGCGTCTGACCGCCCCCGATCCCGAGCCCCTAACTGACGGCGACGCGCGCCTTGCGCTGACCGCGCTGCTGGTGCGCATTGCGCGCGCCGATGGCGACTATTCCCAAGCGGAAATAGACCGGATCGACCGCATAACCGCGGCCCGATACAGCCTGTCGCCCTTTGAGGCCACTGCCCTGCGCAGCGAAGCAGAGACATTGGAAACCGAGGCCCCCGACACCGTGCGTTTCACCCGAGCCATCAAAGATGCCGTGCCCTTTGACGGGCGCATCGCCGTCATTGAAAGCCTCTGGCAAGTGGTGCTGGCCGATGGTGCGCGCGACGCAGAAGAAGACTCGCTCGTACGTCTGGCAGCCAATCTGTTGGGGATCAACGACCGCGACAGCGCTCTGGCGCGCCAAAGGGTGACTGAATGATTGCCGCATTGGGCATGTATGACCGCGCGGAAACCGCAGCGGCCAATGATGCCCTCTGGCAGGAAATCAAACATCACCTTGGATATGGGCCAGACGCGCTGACCCGCGACATGGACTTCTGGGAGATCTGGCAGTCAGCAGACCTGCTGCTTGCCCAGACCTGCGGCCTACCCTATCGCGCCCGACTGCATGACAAAGTCGCGTTAGTCGGCACGCCGATCTATGACATCCCAGAGTGTCCTGACGGGCATTACTATTCGGTTCTGGTGGCTCATCGGGAAAACCTCCGCGATCTGGTGCAGTATGACGGGGCCAGATTTGCCTATAACGAGGCGCTCAGCCAATCGGGCTGGGCAGCCCCCATGTCGCATCTGACGGATGCAGGCATCAAGCCAGGTGCTTTGATCGAAACCGGCGCACATCTCAGATCAGCGCAGTCCGTCGCCAGCGGGGATGCGGATCTTGCAGGGCTGGACGTTGTGACATGGCAGCTGATCCAGACCTATGACGCGTTCGCACGTGACCTTGTTGTCGTCGCCCAAACCAAACCAACGCCGGTGTTGCCGTTCATCACAGCACAGGGCCGCGATGCAGAAGCCGTTTTCGCAGCTGTACAGACCGCCATTATGTCACTGCCTCAGCACCACAAGTCCACGCTGTTTCTGAAAGGCATCACGCGGATTGCGAAATCAGACTATCTGGCGCAACCAATCCCTGCCCCTCCGGAAAGCTTTTGACGCGGTCTGACCAGCGCGTTAACCAGCCGAAACCACGACTCACAGGATAAATTGCGATGAAGATCGGTCTCCTTATTTGCGGTGCTATGTCCAAGGCTTCGGTTGCGGCCCATGGCGATTACACCGACCTCTACAAAGAGCTGTTAGGGGGCCAGGGGTTTGAATTTGAATCCTGGAATGTCTTTGAAGGCGATCTGCCAGACACGGCAGAGGCGGCCGACGGATGGCTTGTCAGCGGATCAAAACACGGCGCCTATGACGCATTGCCTTGGATCGCGCCGCTTGAAGAGTTTATCCGCGACTGTGTTGACGCCGCGCGACCCATCGTTGGGATCTGTTTTGGTCACCAGATCATCGCCCAAGCGCTTGGCGGCACTGTCGAAAAATACTCTGGCGGCTGGAACGTTGGGCGCAAAACCTATGATTTTGCAGGCCTCGATCTGGCGATGATGGCGTGGCATCAGGATCAGGTCACCGCGATTCCCGAGGGCGTGCATGTTCTGGCCAGCAACGAAACATGCCAATATGCAGCCCTGCTCTATGGCGACCGAGCCCTGACGCTGCAACCTCACCCGGAATTTGACGCGGAATCGGTGGAAATTCTGGCCGACGTAAACGCTGGTAATGTTCCGCAAGACATCTTGGATGCGGTCACCGAGGATCTGAACGAGCCGATTGCAAGCGAAGTTATCGCCGATCAGATATCGGATTTTTATCGCCTGCCCCGCAGCGCGTGACCCACCTGCAATAACCCAAAGAAATTGCGCTCGACTCCGAGATAAATCTCGTATTCGCACGCCCACTGTTTTATTCTTTTCAAAGGTTAAATTAAGAAAAGTGAAAACTATGGGCATTCCTGACGTCTATTCCTCTGAACCGATCCCAGAGTCGGTACGCCCGGAAATCGAACGCCTGCTGCAATCAGCTGATCTGTTTCGCTACACCGCAGCAGAAGACGCGCCTGTCGCCCTGCTAGAGCAGGAATTCGCGGAGATGCTGGGCAGCAAATATGCCCTCGCGGTCTCGTCCTGCTCGGCCGCATTGTTCTTGTCCTTAAAGGCGCTTGGCCTGCCGAAGAACGCCCGTGTGTTGATCCCCGGGTTCACCTTTGCCGCGGTTCCTTCGTCGGTAGTGCACGCAGACTATCAGCCGGTTCTGTGTGAGGTTGGCGAGAACTATCGCATTGATATTGCTGACTTTGAAAGCAAACTGGACGATGTTGACGCGGTCATCATCAGCCACATGCGCGGCCATACCTCGGATATGGACGCGATCATGGCCCTGTGTGACGCCAAGTCGATCCCTGTTGTCGAAGACGCCGCGCATTCCTTGGGCACCACATGGCATGGCCGCAACATTGGCACCATCGGCAAAGTGGGGTGCTTTTCGTTCCAATCCTATAAACTGCTGAACGCCGGCGAAGGTGGGATTATGGTGACCGACGATGCCGATCTGGTGGCACGTGCGGTGATCATGTCAGGCGCCTACGAGCACAATTGGCGCAAGCATAAGTCCCG
>NZ_CAXREH010000231.1:0-4933 GCF_964229375.1 Cognatishimia sp. | reverse complement strand
AATATCGGCGGCCTCAATCGTTGATCGATCTGCCGAGTGGCTCATGTCGACCACAAGACCCACGCGGTTCATCTCTTTGATGACCTGTTTTCCCATGCGTGTGACGCCAGAGTCGTCGTCCTCATAACAGCCGGTCGCCAGCAGTGACTGGTTGTTATAGGTCAACTGCATAAAACGCGCACCCAGATCGTGCAGGATTTCGACCAAACCGATGTCATCTTCGATCGGGCTTGGATTCTGGAACCCAAAGAACACAGCGGTGCGGCCGGTGTCACGCGCGACGTCAATGTCGCTGGCCCAGCGGCCTTTCATTATCAGATCCGGGTATTGCTCGAACCAGCGGTTCCACTGTTCAAAGTTCAGAACCGTCTCACGAAAATTCTCGTGATAGGCGATGGTGACGTGGATTGCATCCACGCCCCCTTCTCTGAGCTGGCGAAAGATCTTTTCAGACCAGTTCGCGTACTGCAACCCGTCGATAAGCATCACACTGGACCTGCGCTGATGTAGGCGGTTTTGACCGTGGTATAGAACTCTGCCGCGGCTTTGCCTTGCTCGCGTGGACCGTAAGAGCTGTCGCCGCGCCCGCCGAATGGCACGTGATAGTCCGTGCCCGCCGTTGGCAGGTTGATGGTGACAACACCGGTGCGCGCATTGCGACGGAAATGGGTCGCACGGGCCAGAGATGTTGTGACGATCCCCGAGGTCAGACCGAAGTTCGTGTCATTCACGACCGAGAGCGCTTCGTCATAGCTGTCGACTTTGATCACCGATGTCAGCGGCGCGAACATCTCTTCACGGTTGATCCGCATGCTGTTGTTGGTGTTCAGGAAAACGCCCGGTGACATGTAGAACCCGTCGTGAGGCATCTCGAGGCGTGCGCCACCGCAAGCCAGTTCCGCGCCTTCAGAGGCCGCGACATCGATATAGGCCAGGTTTTCATTCAGCTGCTGCTGGCTGACGACCGGACCCATCTGGGTGCCTGCCTCAAGCGCGTGGCCGACTTTCATCGCCTGCGTGCCCGCCACGAGTTTTTCAACGAAAGCATCGTGAATAGAGGCGTGCACAACAAGGCGCGAGGATGCGGTACATTTTTGGCCGGTGCCACCAAAGGCGCCGCCCAGTGCCAGGGAGACCGCAAGATCCAGATCCGCATCATCCATAACGGCCAGCGCGTTTTTGGACCCCATTTCCATTTGAACTTTGGTCAGGTTCTGAATGGCCGCAGACGCAATGCCTTTGCCCACAGGAACAGACCCCGTGAAGGAAATCGCATTGACCTTCGGGCTTTCGACCAGACGCTGACCAATAGAGCGGCCAGAGCCCATCACCAAGCTGAACAGACCTTTTGGAATGTCCTGACGGTTGATGATTTCTGTCAGTGCAACGGCAGACGCCGGAGTGATATTCGCAGGCTTCCAGACCACGGCGTTGCCATAGCACAGCGCTGGTGCGATCTTCCAAGACGCGGTTGCCGTTGGGAAGTTCCAAGGGCTGATGATCGCCACAACGCCAACCGCTTCGCGGCGCACGTCGATTTCGATGTCAGGGCGGACAGAATCTGCGTTCTCGCCAATCTGGCGCAGGCATTCAGCCGCATAATAGGTAAAGAACTGGCCCGCGCGATACACTTCGCCTTTGCCCTCGGCCAAAGGTTTGCCCTCTTCGCGGCTGAGCAAGGTGCCCAACTCTTCGGCCCGCGCCATCAGTTCGTTGCCGATGGCATTCAAGACCGCCTGCTTGCGCTCAAGGCCATAGGCTGCCCATTCGGCCTGCGCGGCATGGGCCTGATCCAGTGTCGCGTCCAGCTGATCTGCGCTGGCCTGTGCAAAGACACCAACCAGATCGCTCAGATCAGATGGGTTGCGGTTTTCGATTTCGCTTTCGCCAGTGACCCATTCGCCAGCGATCAAGTTTTTTTGGATGTCAGCCATAGCAGTCATATCCTTCAGAAGAGTGTTTATCTGGGTATGGACTCTTTTTACCAATTCAATCAAACTAAAATTATTGAAGTCAGATTCACAAGAATTGAAATCGTCAATGGTTCTGAAAATCGAAATGCTGCGCGGCTTTGTGGCGGTAGCCCGCAGCGGCAATCTGACAGACGCTGCGTTGGTGCTGAAACGCACCCCCTCTGCTGTGTCGATGATGCTCAAGCAGTTCGAGAGCCATCTTGGTGAGCCGCTGTTTGAAACCGATCGCAAGAACAAACTGACCGCTCTGGGCAGCTTTGTGTTGGCGCAGTCAGAACAAGAGCTGCAGCATTTTGACGAGACCGTGCGCGCCATCGAAAACTTTGCCAATGCAACGCTGGGCCACGTTCGAATTGCGGCTGTGCCTTCGGTGGCGGGCACTCTGATGCCGCGTGTTTTTTCCAGCAATATCAAAGCCTATGACAAGGTGCGCATCGACCTGCGCGACATGGATTCAAAGTCTGTCATCTATGAGCTTTTGCGCGGGCGCATTGATATCGGGCTGGCGACACTTGGCACGCATACCACCGGGTTGGACAGTCGGTTGCTGATGACAGACAAATTCGGCGTGCTCTGTGCACGGGATCATCCTTTGGCCAACGAAGAGGGCCCGGTCGACTGGCGCGCCTTGGAAAATGAGCGTCTGATCTCAAACAGCCTATCTGAAAGCATTCGCAGCGAGGCCTCGATGTCGCTGCATACAAATGCCCGTCTGGCCGCGCAGAACCTGACATCCATTCTAGGCATGGTGCGCGCGAATCTGGGAATCACTTTGTTGCCGGAACTGGCGGCCTATTCCGCAGGATCTTCTGATTTCGCCTTTCGCCCACTGGCTGACGACTCGGCCACCCGAGAAATCCACCTGCTGCGCAAATCTGATTCCGAACTCTCCCCGGCGGCGCGCATGATGGAAGCCGACATTCTGGACACCGCCGCAACCCTGCTTGAAGGTCAAAAACCATGACAAAAGCACCTGAAACCATCCATCTTGGCATTCTGATTTTTCCGGGCTTTCCGATGGCCTGCCTGACGTCCTGCATCGAACCCCTTCGGGCCGCGAATGAAATTTCCGGCCAAGAGGCCTTTGCCTGGTCGGTGGTGGCGGAAAAGGACGAGCCGGTGCAATCCTCGGCCGGGGTGACATTTACCGCTGACCAGAAACTGGCCGAAGCGGGTGAGTTGGATCATCTGTTGTTTGCCGCAAGCCCGAACAGCGTGTTTGAAGAGCCATCCAAAGCCAACGCTGCCCTGCAACGCCTGCGGCGCAACAAGACCCGACTGGGTGCCATCAGTGGCGGTGTCTTTCCACTGGCGCGCTCTAAATTGCTGGGCGAAAACCCGATGTCGGTGCATTGGTGCTATGAGGCGGCGTTTCGGGCGGAGTTTCCCTATGTTCCGATCCACGACACCATGATCTGCACCGAGGGCGAGTTCACCAGCATCTCTGGTGCCTCTGCTGTCTTTGATCACATGCTGGCGCTGATTGAACAGCGACTGGGCGGCGACATCATGGCCGAGGTCGCCTGTTGGTTCCAACACCCTTTCATTCGCAGTGAAACCGTGACCCAGAAAGTGCCCGCGTTTTCGACGGCGCAAAGTCAGGATCTGTTGCCCAAACAAGTGGCCCGTGCGATCCAGCATTTCGCCGAACATATCGAAAGCCCGATCCAGATCGGAGACGTGGCCGACGCAGTTGGCCTATCAGCCCGTTCGCTTGAGCGAAGCTTTAAGAAAGCCACCGGGCAAAGCCCGCTGAGCTATTATCGCCGGATGCGGATGAATCAGGCGCGTCAGCTGGTGCTTTACACCAACGATCCTATCTCTGAAGTGGCCTATATGGTTGGTTATTCCAGCCCCGGCGTCTTTCTGCGCAACTATCGCGAAACCTTTGGCGTCGCGCCGATCGTGGACCGGCGCGCCAAGAATTCCATGCGTGTGGACAGTGACGACGTGCTGCCGTCGGGCTAGGCCCTAGGCGATTGATTTAGCGGCGGCCATAAGCGCGTGATGCAGGGATCCCGCCGACGAGCGCGGACCAAGAATGGCGATTTCGCCTTCTGTACGGCGCCACAAAAACACGCCCAGATGCTCAAGCGTCGTGCGCCGCACTTCGCCGTTTGACATGGTGCGCACCGGCGCATTGGTCAACCGCTCAAACAAGTCGCCAAGCGCCTCTCCGGTCACGACGAACTGGCACCAGCCGTCCGTTTGCTCGGCCACAGAGGCGGTCGAGCCAAGCTTTGCCTTCAGCTCTGACGCCAAGAGTTCGTGGCTGCTGTGCGGGGCCGTCAGCATCCATTGGTCGGGGCCCATCCAGAACGCGGCAATAGGGTCATTGGCACTGGATTGACCGACTGCGGGCAGCGACAGTCCAAAGTGCTGTGTCAGAGCCTCTTGAACCTGCGCAGACTGCCCGTCTCTTGCGGCCACGGACGCCAGAGCGGTCTCTGTGTTTTCGGTGATCGTGATCGCGCCGATAACATCGGTTCGCGGCGCGGCATGGCCCAGAGGCGTCAATGGTTTCAGATTATGCACGGAGCTTCTCCCCTTCTGGGTCCACGAAATGAGCGCTGACAACTTCGACTTTGATTTCACCACCTTCGACCGGATTGACCAATCGCAGGGTTTCGCCCTTGCGCGCAAAGCCGTCTTTGACAAAGCCCAAACCAATCGAGCTTTCAAGGATCGGCGAATAGGCCGCCGAGGTCACATAGCCCTGATCATGCCCCGCATCCACAGGGCCCGACATCGCCATCAGATGCCCGCCTGCAAGAACCGTGTCCTTGGGATCAAGCGGCTTGAGACCCACCAAAGCCAGCGCATCGGGCGCGTTCATGCCGTCTCGGCGGCTGAGAACATTGCCGATGCAGTCCTTTTTGCTGCTGACCATCCGGCCAAGGCCAAGGTTCAGGGCCGTTGTGGTGCCATTCAACTCGTTGCCCGCAGCATGCCCTTTTTCG
>NZ_CAXREH010000230.1:0-5410 GCF_964229375.1 Cognatishimia sp. | reverse complement strand
TGGATGTCACGCGCCAGTTCAGTTGTGGCTGGCTGAAAGTTCAGACCTGCGTCTGAGGGCTTGCCGATCGTCTCTTGTGCCATTGCAGGAAGTGCGAGAAAGGCTGCCCAGAGTCCCATGAGGGTCGAAAGAATTCGCATGTGTCACCCGTGCGGTTGCGTATTTCGTCGTGTCTTATTCGGTCTTCCACGCCAATGGCAATGGAATCCCATTGTTTTGTCGGTGCTTTGAACCATATTCTGCGCACCAGATAAAGGAATATACTTGCGGCAAACAGCCGCTTTTTTGATTTGCTTCAAAAAACCCGAAAGGCAAGGACCCATGGCAGACGAAAAATTCGCCCCATTCGAGACAACACTGGATGAGAATCGCGCTTTGGCCTTGTTGCAAGAGGCCACACAGGGCGCTGAAGACGGCGAGCTGTTTCTGGAACGCGCCCGCTCAGAGGCTTTGGTCTTTGATGATGGGCGTGTGAAAACAGCCAGTTACGATGCAACCGAGGGATTTGGCCTGCGCGCGGTCAACGGCGAGGTCGCAGGCTATGCCCATTCCTCCGAGATTTCCGAATCTGCCTTAAAACGCGCTGTAGCCACCGCCCGCCTTGCGGTTGGTCAGGGGGGCGGCGTGTTGGCTGAAGGCCCAATGGCGACCAATCGCAAGCTTTATACAGACAGTGATCCCATCGGATCGGCCAGCTTTCCGGTAAAAATCGAAACCCTGCGTGACATCGACGCGTTTGCGCGCGATTTGGATTCGCGCGTGGTTCAGGTCAGCGCGACCTTGATGGCCTCGCTGCAAGAAGTCTTTATTCTGCGGCCCGATGGCACACGGATCTCTGATGTGCGTCCGATGACCCGTGTGAATGTTTCTGTGATCGTCGAAGATCAGGGTCGGCGCGAGTCGGGCTCGGCCGGTGGCGGCGGGCGCGTCGGGCTGGATGGGCTGATTGCCGCGGACGACTGGCAGGCAAAAGCCCGCGAAGCCCTGCGCATCGCGCTGGTCAACCTCGAAGCTGTCCCTGCCCCGGCGGGCCAAATGGATGTTCTGCTTGGGCCGGGCTGGCCCGGTATCTTGCTGCACGAGGCGGTTGGCCACGGGCTTGAAGGTGACTTTAACCGCAAGGAAAGCTCGAGCTTCTCGGGCCGTATTGGCGATCAGGTTGCCTCTAAAGGTGTCACAGTGATCGACGACGGCACGCTTCCTGACCGGCGCGGGTCTCTGACTGTAGATGACGAAGGCACCCCCAGCCGCAAGAACACGCTGATCGAGGACGGTGTCTTGGTTGGCTATATGCAAGACCGCCAGAACGCACGCCTTATGGGGGTAGAGCCCACGGGCAACGGGCGGCGTCAAAGCTATGCGCATATGCCAATGCCGCGCATGACAAACACATATATGAATGGCGGTGACAACGACCCCAAAGACCTGCTGGCGGATCTGAAGGACGGGATCTATGCGGTCGGATTTGGCGGCGGTCAGGTGGATATCACCAACGGCAAATTCGTGTTCTCCTGCACCGAAGCCTATCAGGTCAAAGACGGCAAAGTCGGTGCACCGGTCAAAGGCGCCACTTTGATTGGCGATGGCGCAACCGCGATGACGCAGATCCGCGCCTTGGGCAACGACATGGAACTTGATCCAGGTATGGGCACTTGCGGCAAAGCCGGACAAAGCGTGCCTGTGGGCGTCGGACAGCCGACCGTTCTGATGGGCGGTCTTACCGTTGGGGGCTCTGCGACCTAATGCGCCAAGAGCCTGACAAAATTTAGCAGTTCGCTTTACGGCCTGTTAACCAAGGATTCGTAAGACTTGGCTCTGCAAGACGGCGGAGCCAAGGATGAGCATCGGTCAGTATTCTTCCAATGACCCCAAGAACCCACCCACCTCGGAAGACGAGCGGTATCTTTGGCTTCGCCTCTTGCGATCTCGACGTGTGGGGGCCACCACCTTTCACCGTCTGCTCAAAGACTTCGGCACGGCCCAGAACGCGCTGGACGCCCTGCCCGGCATCGCCGCAGAAGCAGGGATTGACGAGTATGAGGTGTGTCCCGAAACGGTCATCGACACCGAACTGAAAGCCGCCAGCAAAGCCCGCGCGCAGCTGATCTGTTATGGCGAGGCCGCCTATCCTGCGCCGCTTTATGATTTGCCAGATGCGCCGCCGCTGTTGTGGGCGCGTGGGAACATTGATCTGTTGCAACAAGACGGCATTGCGCTGGTTGGCGCTCGAAACGCCTCCTCGCTTGGGTTGCGCATGGCCCGCGCGCTGGCGCGTGACCTTGGCGCGTCAGGCCAGGTGGTGATCAGCGGTCTGGCCCGTGGAACAGACGCAGCCGCACATGAGGCCGCGCTGAGCACCGGGACGATTGCAGTTTTCGGGGGCGGCGTCGATCGCATCTATCCTGCCGAGAACAAAGAACTGGCAAAACGCGTGCTGAAACAGGGGTTGATCCTGTCAGAGCAGGCCATGGGGCTGCACCCGCAGGCGCGACATTTCCCGCCCCGCAACCGGATCATTTCAGGCCTGTCCAAAGCCGTGGTGGTCGTTGAAGCCGCCGCAAAATCAGGATCCCTGATCACCGCGCGCAATGCGCTGGATCAGGGGCGTGATGTGCTGGCGGTTCCCGGCCATCCGTTTGATGCGCGCGCCGCAGGCTGCAACATCCTTATCCGCGACGGTGCTGTCCTTGTACGCAACGGGTCTGACGTCATTGATGAGCTGAACTTGCACCCGCCTGCACCATCTGCCCAAGTTCCAGAGCCACCAAAGCCCCCCAGCCTCGCCGAAACCGCGAAGCTGCACCAAAATATCCTCTCGCGCCTTGGGCCAGTCCCCTTGGCCGAAGACCAGTTGATCTTTGATTTGAAATCGGCCGCCCGATCTCTGGCGCCGGCGCTTTCGACGCTTGAACTACACGGGAAAATCCTGCGGCGCGCGGGCGGGCTCTTGTCTAAACGCTGATCCCCGACTACATGCCCCGCAAGCCTGCCGCAGACGTTGGGTTTTGCAGGGGTCATTGACAATGCCCCCTTCCCCCGCACATCTTCTGCCGCCATAAGGCCAATAAAAATGAGTCTTGAGGAGTCCAGAGTAAAGCATGCCCGTCGTCGTCGTCGAATCCCCAGCAAAAGCCAAAACAATCAATAAATACTTGGGGTCTGACTATACGGTGCTTGCCTCTTATGGCCACGTGCGCGACCTGCCCGCCAAGGATGGCTCTGTTGATACCGACAATGATTTCGCCATGACCTGGGAGGTCGGCACCGACAGTCGCAAACACGTCAAAGCCATCGCGGACGCTCTAAAAGAAGACAACAGCCTGATCCTCGCAACCGACCCCGATCGCGAGGGCGAGGCGATTTCTTGGCACCTTGAAGAAGCGCTGCGCAAACGGCGCGCCATTAAGAAAGACACACCGGTCAGCCGCGTGGTCTTTAACGCGATCACCAAAACCGCCGTCACCGAAGCAATGCAAAACCCGCGTCAGGTGGACGAGCCGCTGGTCGAGGCCTATCTGGCCCGTCGCGCGCTGGATTATCTGGTGGGCTTCAAGCTGTCTCCGGTGTTGTGGCGCAAGCTGCCCGGCGCGCGGTCTGCTGGTCGGGTGCAATCGGTCTGCCTGCGTCTGATTGTCGAACGCGAAGAGGAAATCGAAGCCTTTAACGCGCAGGAATACTGGTCAGTGCGCGCCTTGCTCCAGACCCCGCGCGGCAAAGATTTTGAAGCGCGCCTGACGGTTCTGGGTGGCCAGAAACTGGACCGGATGTCGCTGAAGGACAGCACCGCTGCGGAACTTGCAGTTCAGGCGGTAACCTCTCGTAATCTCTCGGTTAAATCCGTTGAGGCCAAGCCGGCGACACGCAACCCATCGGCTCCGTTCATGACCTCGACACTGCAACAGGAAGCCAGCCGGAAATTCGGCATGGGCGCGCGCCAATGTATGAACACGGCACAGCGTCTCTATGAGGCAGGCCTGATCACATATATGCGGACCGACGGCATCGACATGGCGCCCGAAGCAGTGATGGCGACCCGCGACGCCATCAAGGATCGCTATGGCGAAGACTACATCCCGAGCTCGCCTCGGATGTATAAAAACAAAGCCAAGAACGCTCAGGAAGCGCACGAATGTATCCGCCCGACGGATATGAACAAAGACGCCAGCCAGATCAAAGTCAGCGAGCCGGATCAACGCAAGCTCTATGATCTGATCTGGAAACGCACCATCGCCTGTCAGATGGAAGCCGCGCGTCTGGAACGCACAACGGTCGATATCGCCTCTGATGACGGTCAGGTCGAGCTGCGTGCCACCGGTCAGGTGGTCATGTTTGACGGCTTTATGAAGGTCTATGAAGAAGGGCGCGACGACGTTCAGGACGACGACGACAAACGCCTACCCCAGATCATGCAGGGCGAGCCAGCGGTCTTTGCCCCCAAAGGTCTGTCTGAACAGTTCAACAAGGCTGCAGGCCGCGAGGGTGATGTCATCGAAGCAACCCGCGCGGACAATGCGATCCTGTCGGACAATGCGGGCGTCCTTGCGCTGCAACACCACACCCAACCACCGCCTCGCTATACCGAGGCGACTTTGGTCAAACGCATGGAAGAATTGGGCATCGGACGCCCCTCGACCTATGCCAGCGTAATCACGACGATTCAGGATCGGGAATATGTTCGCAAAGACAAGAACCGCCTGTTTCCAGAGGAAAAAGGCCGGATCGTTACGATCTTTTTGATGAACTTCTTCCGCAAATATGTTGGCTATGAATTCACCGCCAACCTGGAAGAAAGCCTTGATCACGTTTCAGCAGGCGACCAAGACTATAAAGAAGTGCTGGCCACGTTCTGGCGGGATTTCTCGGCTGCGATTGCAGAAACCAGCGACCTGCGGGTGTCCGAAGTTCTGGACAAGCTGGATGCAGCCCTTGCGCCACAGCTTTACCCGCCACGCGAAGACGGCTCGGATCCTCGGATCTGTCCCAAATGTGGAACTGGACAGCTGCACCTGAAAACCTCGCGTACCGGCGGGTTTGTGGGCTGCGGGAACTATCCGGAATGTCGCTATACGCGCCCGCTGAACGGCGATGCGGACGACGCGGGCGATGTGATCCTTGGACAGGATGACGACGAAAATGACATTCTGCTGCGCAAGGGGCGCTTTGGCCCTTATGTGCAACGCGGCGAGATCACGGAAGAGAACAAAAAGCCTGATCGCGCGTCCCTGCCGCGTGGCTGGGATGCCGCAGCGATGGATCTGGAAAAGGCTCTGACGCTGTTGTCCCTGCCCCGCGCCATTGGTCTGCACCCCGAAGGAGGCGAGATCACAAGTAACTTTGGGCGTTTCGGCCCCTATGTGATGCATCAGCTGCAAGACGAGGCAAAGCCTGTTTACGCCAACCTCAAAGATCC
>NZ_CAXREH010000229.1:0-4221 GCF_964229375.1 Cognatishimia sp. | reverse complement strand
GAGGGCTATTATGACGACGAAGAAGAAGCCGACATAGAGGTCGACGCCGACGATGACAAATGATCCCTTAGAGCGGATTGCAGCGGCGTTGGAGCGGATGTCTCCGGCGCCGTTGGCGTCTCCGGACTTTGATGCCGCCGATGCGTTTGTGTGGCATGTCGAGCCTGAACGCCTAGAGCCGGTGCCGGATGTGTCTCGGGTGGATCTGTCGCTGCTGGTTGGGATCAACCGCTCTCGCGATACGCTGCTGGAAAACACATTGCGGTTTGCGCAAGGCTTTGCTGCCAACAACGCGCTGCTTTGGGGCGCGCGTGGCATGGGCAAGTCGTCACTGGTGAAAGCCGTCCATGCCGAGGTGAACGCACGCGGCCACGCCCTGAAAATCGTCGAACTACAACGTGAGGATCTGCCGAGCGTTGCGCGCCTGCTGCAACACCTGCGTGGGTCTGATGCGCGGTTCCTGCTGTTTTGTGATGACCTGTCTTTCTCGCACGATGATCAGCACTACAAGAGCCTTAAGGCCGTTCTGGACGGTGGTATCGAAGGTCGGCCGGACAATGTCGTTTTCTATGCGACGTCTAACCGTCGCCACCTGATGCCGCGTGATATGATCGAGAACGAGCGCGGCTCGGCGATTAACCCGTCTGAGGCTGTCGAGGAAAAGGTGTCTTTGTCGGATCGCTTTGGTCTGTGGCTAGGATTCCATCCCTGTGATCAGGATGAATTCCTCGCGATGATCCAGGGCTATGTACAGGCCTATGGTGTCGAGGTGGACGCCGACACCCTGCGCGCAGAAGCCATCGAATGGCAGGCGACACGTGGGGGGCGTTCCGGCCGCGTGGCGTGGCAGTATTTCACAGATCTAGCAGGTCGAAAGGGCGTCGCACTCTGACGCCCTTTTAATTGGCCCTTGGCTTATTCCAGGAACGGCATCGGATCGACGATGTCAAAGCCTTTGCGCACCTCAAAGTGGACAAAGTTCTTTTCGCTCGGAACCTTAGCAATCGCTTGATTACGCGACACTTTCGCGCCTTTCTTAACGGCGACGTCAGCCACGTTGTAATACACCGTCATGACGTTGTCGGCGTGCCGGACAACAATGATGGTCACGTCGTCTGCATCGGTCGTAATCGCGGCCACTGTGCCGCTTGCCGCCGCTTTGACAGGCGATCCGGCATCCGCGGAAATATCGATCCCGTTGTTCTTGCCTTTTTTGAACGTGCGGATGATGCGGCCGTCAACGGGATAGCTCATCTGTGCCGAGCTTGTCGGCGTTTGTTCTAGCTTGGGCGCAGCCGGTTTCTTAACCTCTTGCTTTGAGGTGTCCTTTGGCAGCGGCTGCGACGCGCTTGGTGGGGTCGGAGTGGCCGACCCCTGACCGGGCTGTGACACAGCGCTTTCTGTGCGTGGTTTCGGACGCGGGCTGGTGGCAGGCGCGCCCGGCTGCGCTGGTGGGATCAGCAGGATCTGACGCTCACGGATCGTGAAATCATTGCCCAGACCGTTCCATTCGGCCAGCGCTCTGACAGATACATTGTAGAGGCGCGCAATAGAGAAGGCGGTCTCGCCACGTGTCACGGTGTGGCGCACAGGCTCATAGCCGATCTGAACGTCTGATGGGCGCGTTGGCCTTGGCGCGGCTTCCAGTTCTTCGGTCTGAATGTCGGCATTGTCGATCGCGCTGCCCGCCAAAGATGAAATATCCACGTTAGAGGGCGGCAGAACCTGACCTGTGCCGCCGGTCTGCGACGAAGGTTCAGCCACGCGGTCGGGCAGCAGCAGAACCTCGCCTTGACGCAAGCGGTCATGCGTTGCCAGCGAGTTATGGTCCGCCAGTTGTTCCGGCGGAATGCCAACCCGATTTGCTACGTCGCGTACTGTGTCACCACGGCGGGCTACAGCCACCTGATAGTTCGGGTACGAGATGATGCCGCGATTGTCGGTGTCGGGACGATCCGCCGTCACGCCGAGGGCGGCTGATGTCGTGTCCAGACCAGAGCCAAGACTGCCGCGCAGGTCGAAATCAAGACCGTCTTCACAGCCCGCCAAAAGCGCGGTTACAGAGACCGCCATCACAAAAGAAAAAACGCGCCGTCTTGCCACAGCCATCTCGAAATCCTCATGAACTCCCCGTTTGCCGTATCGGCTCGGGGTTGTGTTTTGCCACCTTGTATCACGTCTACCCAAGTTAGAGCAGGGCAATAGGGGGAAAAATCAGGGGTTTTCGGCGGGTTTATGCTTAATTGTCACGGGCGATGCCTTCCAGAAGCGGCACAAACCGCACCGGACGCATCTCTTGATAGTCAAAGCCATCTTCCGTGCGGGTGACTTTGATCATGCTTTGAACCGTGTCTGACTGCCCGACAGGCAGAACCATGATGCCGCCAACCTTGAGCTGTCCCAAAAGCGGCCCTGGCGTGTCTTCGGCGGCCGCAGTGACGATGATACGGTCAAACGGGGCCTGATCGGGCAACCCAAAGCTGCCATCGGCGGTGAATGCGGTGATATTGCCCAGATCCATCGCCTCAAAGATCGACTTGGCTTCGGCCACAAGACGTCGGTGTCGGTCTACGGTATACACACGGCGGGCCAACTGGCTGAGGATGGCCGCCTGATAGCCAGAGCCTGTGCCGACCTCTAGAACCTTGTCGCGCGGGCTGACGTCCAGCGCTTGGGTCATCAAGCCAACGACGGATGGCTGACTGATGGTCTGACCACAGGCAATTGGCAGAGGCATGTCTTCATAGGCGCGCTCTGTAAAGATGCCGCGCACAAAGGGCCCCCGATCGATGGTTTCCATTGCCGTCAGCACGCGGGCATCTGTCACGCCCTTGCTGCGCAGGGCAAACATGAAGCGCATTTTCTGTTCCGCGAGATCCTGGCTCATTCAATCCCCCGAAAGCTGTCCAGCATATCATGGGCCGTCAGATCCGCGCGCATGGGGGTGACCGAGATATAGCCATCAAGGTTCACCGCCACGTCTGTGTCTGGGCTCGAGGGCGCGCGTTGATCGCCCCCGGTCACCCAAAGGTATTTGCGGCGGTTCGGGCGCTCTTGCAGCTCGACCCCAAAGTTCGTACCCGCGCGGCGACCCTGACGCACCACCTTGATCCCTTTGACGGAATCGGCCGGAACAGGTGGGAAGTTTACGTTGAAGAACAGCTCGTAAGCATTTGAGGATTCATCCTTTATCGCAAGAATCTTGCGAATGACATCGACGCCAAACTGCGCTGAGGCTTCAAAAGGATTGTCCAGCATCGCGTTGTCCGGACCATAGAACTGCGACAGCCCAATGGACGGAATACCCTGCACCGCGCCTTCCATGGCTGCACCCAAAGTGCCGGAGTAAACCGTGTTCTCGGCCGAGTTGTTGCCTTTGTTGACACCCGACAGGATCAGGTCGGGGCGGCGGTCTTTCATCACTTCGTAAAGACCGGCCAGAACACAGTCTGCGGGGCTGCCTTCGACCGCATAGCGACGGTCGCCAAACTGCGAAATCATGGTGGGATGGGCATAGCTGATGCAATGGGCGACGCCGGATTGCTCAAACGCGGGTGCCACAGTCCAGACCTCGCCATCGGGGCCTGCAAGCGTCTTGGCGATGGTCTCAAGAACGGCCAGACCTTCTGCCTGAATGCCGTCGTCGTTGGTGATGAGAATCCGCATGATTTGCCCCGCCAATTAGGTGTGAAACCTGTTTATGAGACGATGGCTGTGCGGGCAACCATTGGCTGGCCGCGCGCGGCGAATTAGAGCAATCCTGCCGCAGTCAGAAGGCGATTAGCCTCGTCGCGAGGCGCTGTCAGGGCCGCGCGGTCTTCGCCAGGGAAGAAGCGCGCGCGTGTGCTGGTCGGCATCGGGTTTGGCGTGAGGATGGACACTTTCGTGTCGGTGCTTGTGCACTCGGCCTGCCAGCTTTTGACCAAGGCGATCTGTGCGGCTTTGGTGGCACCATAGGCGCCAAAGAACTTCTGACCCGCACTTGCGTCATCAAAGAATATCGCCTGAGAGCCAGCCCCCAGCAACGGAGACACAAACGGGATCAGCGTGCCCATTGCTGTGACATTCGTGGCGACGGATTTGGCCCAGTCTTTCTGGTCCATATGGCTGGCGGGAGCCAGCGGGGCGGCATGGACTGCCGTATGAATCCTCAGATCAATCTTGCCCCAACGATCATGAAGCGAACGGCAAAGCTGTGCCATGGCGTTTGGTTCGTTGACA
>NZ_CAXREH010000228.1:0-20258 GCF_964229375.1 Cognatishimia sp. | reverse complement strand
TGCGCCCCGATATAGAAGGCAGGCGAGGCAAGCGCCGTTTGCAAAATCGGCGGCTCCCAATCGTGATCATGGAAAAACAACACCACCGCAGAGCGCGAATCTGGCGCAATTTCCGTCGGGAACCGCGCCGATGTCAGGTGCATGACGGCACTGCCCGCCCTCGCTGCCGCCTCAAGCGTTTCGGCATCCGGAGAACAGAGGATGTTGGGAAATCCAGCGGATTGAACCAAGGCGGCAAAGGTGATGGCCTCGGGACCTTTGCCGAGCACATAGAAAAAGATCTCGGGGTCCAGGCGCACGAAGAATGTTTCGCCCTGACGTCCTGTTTCTACGCTCGCACTCACGGCCGCGTCGATGCCCAGGTCGCCGGTTGAGGTCTCAATCGTCAACGCACAGGCGACGCGGTTACCAAATTTCTGAACGGCCACAGCCAGAACTTGTCGATCGGGGTTGGGTACCAAAGTGATCTCAAGACCCCCGCCGCAAGGCAGTTGGATATCCACAAATGGCGAGCCACGCCCGTATCGCAGAACGCGCACCTCGCCCGCAGAAAGAGCCTCGGCGGCGTGCAGGGCAATGTCGGATTCCACACAGCCCGACGACAGGCTGCCGACCCTGTGCCCATCCGCGGTCAACGCCATCATGGCCCCAAGCGGTCTGTAAGAAGGCCCCTCAATCGCGGTGATCACGGCCAAAACCGCCGGATCCGCTGTCTCGGCCAGAAACTGCACCGGCGCGATGCTACTGCTTTCGTTGATCGGCAATGGTGTCATTTGGAACTCGTTTCTGTGCAGGCCACAGCCTATTTAAGTGGTCCATTCGATAGCACCAAGCCCCGCGCGTTGAAAAGCTCACGTGCAGCTGGGAACAGAAAGAACTTGAAAGGGATTGGCCAAGGCTGCCTCAGCTCCGCCATCGGCATGTCGCGGTTTCATCCCCGCAAGCTGCCCTATTCGTCTGGAAACAGAACCTTGCTCAACTTGCGCGCGGCATTCAGCAAAAGGTCTTTGCGATCAACGGCTTCGGCCAATGTCATCCGCTGGGTCGGGCCGTGATAGGCTACTGCCGCAATAAAGCGGCCCAGCGGGTCAAGCACCGGGACTGCGATGGCGATCATGCCGTCCATGAACTCTTCCTGGTCCAGCGCATAGCCCTTTTTGCGAATGTCCCGCAGCTCTTGCAGAAGTGTTTGCGGGTTCGTGCGGGTGCCTTGCGTCATCTTTCTAAGGTCCAAAGACGCAATCATCGCCTCACGATTTTTAGGTGTCAGACTGGCCAGAAATGTCTTGCCGCTGGCCGTGCAGTGAAATGGGACGCTCGTGCCGACGGGCAGCTGAATGCGAAACGGCCAATCCGTTTCAACCCGATCCAGATAACTCATGCCGGATTTGTCAGGCACGGCATAGTTCACGGTTTCGCGTACCTCTTCCGCCACTTCTTTCAGGATCTGGTGGCGCGCGATGTGATCGCGGGAATTATGCAAAAGCCCTGCCCCCAAATCCCGCAGACGCCGCGCGACCTGAAACTTCTTTGCATTGCCGGGACGGGTCAGAAATCCGCTTTCCTCAAGCGTTGTGCACAGGCGATGCACCGTTTGCTTGGGCAAACCAAGTTGATCGTTGATCTGCGTGGCTGACAGCGCACGATCGCTTTTGCCCAAGATTTCAAGGATCAACAGCGTGCGGAGGTTGGTTGGAATGCGGTCTGTGTCCGACAATTTTCAAGCCTCCAAAAAAAAACATGGTGCAATTTCCGCGAATCAGGATACCGTGCATTTTTACCAAAATCGAGATTAAAAGTCTCATTTTTTGATAATTAGGTGGTAAATGAAGTTTGACTTCGTTGTTGTAGGTGCCGGCTCGGCCGGATGCGCGCTCGCGAACCGTCTGTCTGAGGACGGGCGCTACACAGTGGCGTTGCTTGAGGCCGGTCCACCCGATCGCAACCCGTGGATCCACATTCCGGTCGGATATTTCCGCACAATGGGGAACCCAAAGTCCGACTGGGGCTATATGACCGAGCGTGATGACGGCATTGCCGGTCGCGCGATTTCATGGCCCCGTGGCCGCGTGCTGGGCGGGTCCAGCTCGATCAACGGATTGCTTTATGTCCGCGGACAGCCGCAGGACTATGACCACTGGGCGCAGCTGGGCTGCACAGGTTGGTCGTGGGACAGCGTAAAGCCTTTGTTCATGCGGTCAGAAACCTGGCACGGCACCCATTCAAACGACGTACGTGGGACCGATGGTCCCCTGTCGGTGCAGGACTCTCGGCTGACACGCAAAGTGGTCGACACCTGGATAGATGCTGCGGTGGCCGCCGGTTACAAGCGCACGCCCGACTACAACGGTGAAGACCAGGAAGGCGTCGGATATTTCCAGCTGACAATGAAGGGCGGACGGCGGTGTTCCTCGGCGGCGGCGTATCTGCGTCCGGCCCGTGGACGCGAAAACCTGACAATCATCACCGGCGCGCAGACGGAAAAGGTTCTGATCTCGGAGGGACGTGCAACCGGCATCCGCGCGCGTCTGGGTGGCGAAATGCAGACGATTTCCGCGCGTAAAGAGGTCATTCTGAGCGCGGGCGCCATTGGCTCGCCGCAGATCCTGATGCTGTCTGGCATCGGCGACCCAGACGATCTGGCGCCCCACGGCATCACGGTTCACAAGGCGCTGAAAGGCGTCGGGAAGAACCTGCAGGACCATTTGCAGGCGCGTCCGGTTTATAAAACCAGCCTCAGCACGATCAACACCGAGGCCAACAATATCTTCAAGCAGGGCATGATCGCGATGCAGTACGCCCTCACCCAGCGAGGCCCTATGACCATGGCCGCCAGCCTGGGCACAGGGTTTCTGAAGACAGAAGATCATTTGGAAACCCCGGATATTCAGTTTCACATCCAACCGTGGAGCGCAGACAAGCCATCGGCTGGCCCGCACAAGTTTTCGGCGTTCACCGCGTCGGTCTTGCAATTGCGTCCGGAAAGCGCAGGGCATCTTAAGCTGCGCTCGGCCAATATGGACGACCATCCGGAAATTCATCCGAATTATCTGGCAACCGATCTGGATTGCAAAACCATCGTCAAAGGCATTCAGATCGCGCGCAATATCTCTAACACCGCCCCTCTGAAGGAGCATATTTCCGAAGAGCACGCGCCCGGAGCAGATGTGGCGATGGATGATTTCGACGCTACGCTCGATTGGGCGCGCCGCACTGCGGTGACAATTTATCACCCCACTGGCACCTGCAAGATGGGCATCGACGAGGCCGCGGTAGTGGATCCGCGCCTTAAGGTCAAAGGGATCGAAGGCCTGCGTGTCGCGGACGCTTCGATCATGCCCAAGATCGTCAGCGGGAACACCAATGCACCGTGCATCATGATCGGCGAGAAAGCCGCCGATCTCGTATTGGAGGATGCGAGAGCATGATTGTCACGACGCTATTCTTGCCGGTCTCCGGCACGGAATTCGGGTTCGATTATGGACCCCAACAATCTACGGGGCGCAGCCTTCAGCCCCGAGACAAGAACAACTTCGAAGGTTTAACCAAGGGAGGACAATAAATGTTCAAACTAAGACATGTAGCGGCAGGGGCCGCAACATTGGCACTTATGGCGACCTCAGCGATGGCAGAAAAAGTTCTGCGTATTCAGTCGGTTTTGCCAAACACTGCAGACGAAGTCTTTATGCTGAACGAATTCGGCAAAGACGTTGCTGAACTGACCGGTGGTTCTCTGACCATCGAAGTTTTGCCTGCAGGCGCGGTCGTTGGACCTCGTGACATCATGGACGCTGTTGACGCGGGTCTGGTTGAAGGTGGCTTTGCCTGGACCCACTATTGGGGTGGTAAGCACGTTGCAGCCAACCTGTTTGGCGCGCCAGTTGCGGGTGCCGGCGTTGGCATGGACAACATCGCGTTCCTGAGCTGGTTCCAGTATGGCGGCGGCAAAGAGCTGTATGACCGCCTGTGGGACGAAATGGGCGTGAACGTCAAAGGCTTCATGCTGCAGCCAGTTGGTCCGGAAGCCCTGGGTTGGTTCCCAGAGCCGATCAAATCCATGGACGACTTCCGTCAGATGCGCTTCCGCGCCCCTCCAGGCATGGTTGGCGCTGCTTATGCTGACATCGGTGTTCCTGCGGTCGCAATGGGCGGCGGTGACATCCTGCCAGCGCTGGAAAAAGGCACAATCGACGCGGCAGAATGGTGCTGCCCGAAGCCTGACTCCGTGTTTGGTTTCCAGAAAGTGCTCAAGCACTACTACCTGCAAGGTCTTCACCAGGTTGTTGTGAACGCGGACATGTATGTGAACCGCGACTTCTATGACGCCCTGACACCGATCGAGCAGAAAGCTCTGGAAGTTGCAGCAAACGCATCTCTGTCCAAGTCCATGTCCTACCGTATCTTCGAAAACGGTAAGGCGCTGAAGGATCTGACCGAAAACCACGGTGTTATCCTTGAGGACACCCCAGCGGACTACTTCACCGAGTACTCTGCAGCGGCGGCACGTGCGCTTCAGGCAGCAGCGGATGAGAACGATTTCTTCGCAGAAGTATGGGCGTCTCAGCGCGCATTTGCGGAAGTGGCTGTTCCATTCTGGGCCGGTGCTCAGACCTCGAACGCAGGTCTTGGCCGCGCCTTCGCGGACACTCTGAAGTAAATCATCAGACCGGGCTCTTACAGGGCCCGGTCCTTCTTTTGCTCTAAACGCCGGAGGAGGGCGTTTTGACCAAAAGAATAAAGTCCGCGCATTTGCGGAACCGGGAGGGAACCACCATGGCCGACGAACCAAATCCAGAAGATCTGGAAATCGCTGACGAGTTGATTGCCGAGCGGCGCGCCGAAGCCCCAGGTGAAACGCCCGAAGATATGACCGCGTGGCAGCGGCCGATCACCGCTGTGATTGACGTTGTCAACTATCGTGCAGGCCAGATCATCGCCCTTCTGATGGTGCCGCTGATTGCCGTCGTGGTCTATGAGGTCTTCTCTCGGAACTCTTTTGCGATCCTGCAGAACGCCGGCTTTGAGGATCTTGCCCGCTCGCTGGGTCTGGGCCCGACGCTTTGGGTGTATGACACCAGCCGCATGATTGCAGGTGTACTGTTCATGGCCGCAGCGGGCTATGGGTTGATGCGCGGGGTGCATATTCGCGCGGACTTCCTGTATCGAAACTGGTCCTCAAAGACACAGGCCACCGTGGATGCCTCGCTGTATCTGCTGTTTTTCATGCCTTCGATGATCTTTTTCACCATCGTCGCAAGCGAGTTCTGGTGGTTGGCCTATTCCACAGGCGAGACCATGGCGATTGACAGCGCATGGGGGCCCCTGCTGTGGCCTGCACGGACCGCGATGCCCGTTGGTGGCTTCCTTTTAATGCTGCAGGGCATTCCCGAGATTTTCCGCGCGTTCCACAAGATGGGCAAAGAGCGCGAGCGCTGGTTTGTCCGCGCCCTGCCCGTGTATCTGATCGCGTTGATCTGGCTGATCCTGGCTATCTTTGCTCCAAACACGGTACCGGGTGGCGAGTGGTTCTCCGAATTGATGCGGGCTCGTCCCGGACTGGACAAGCCGACCATCGGTTTGATCATGCTGATCGCAATGCTGTTCGTGATCTTTATCGGTTTCCCGATTTCTTTCACGCTGATCTTCCTTGCCTTTGTGTTCGGCATTTGGGGCGCGAACTTTAAGCTCACCACACTGCTGATGACGCTGAACACCAACTCTACAATGTTGAACGACCAGCTGATGGCCGTGCCCCTCTTTGTCTTGATGGGGATCGTCATGGAGGCTGCGGGCCTCATGGAGCGTTTGTTTGCGTCTATTCAGATGATTATGGCCCGTGTGCGCGGTGCTCTGTTTATCGCGGTTCTGATCGTTTCGACGATCTTTGCCGCTGCGACAGGGATCGTTGGGGCCTCTGTGACTCTCCTGGGCATTATGGCTGGCGCGACGATGAGCCGTTCCGGGTACAATGTCCAACTCGCTGCGGGTACGATCACGGCCGGCGGGACGCTTGGCATTCTGATCCCACCGTCGATCATGTTGATCGTCATGGGACCGGTGCTGGAAGTCTCTACGCTTGATTTGTTCCGCGGCGCTTTTATCCCGGGTGCGCTGCTGGCGTCGCTCTACTTGCTCTACACGCTTGGGCGCTGCTGGCTGAACCCCGAACTTGGCCCCATTCTGGCCGAAGAGGATCAACCCGATACCTCTAAGTTCTATGGTGCCGAAGTTGCCTTGATTTGTCTGGGCGTCCTGACCGTCTGCCGTGTCTTTGGCCTGAGCCTTGGCGGTGCGTTTGCCGGCACGGTGCCGTTTGCTGGGCTGATCGTTCTGGCGATTGTTCTAGGCATAGCCTATGCCGCCTATCGCCGCCTGAACGTGCTGCGAATTGTCTTGCCGATCGCGGTTCTGTTCCACCTCTACATGATCGCTGTGAACATGACGGACGGCGCCATTCCGGTCTGGTCCACCATCTTCGCGGCCTTCACCGTATTGCTGGCTGTCCTGGCGCGGCCGATTTACAGCCGCGACGCCGACGAGGGCTTTTACTTCTCGGCGCTTTGGGATGAGTTCTTTGCCGGACTGATGCCCCCGACCATTCTGATCTCTTTCGCCTTGGGCTCGATCCTATTGGGATTGGCAACACCGGCGGAAGCGGCGGCCATGGGTGCATTCGGTGCGATCCTTCTGTCGATCGGCTATCGCAAATTCACCATCCCAAGCTTCTTTGACAGCCTGATCAAAGCGCTCGAGATCACGGTTCTGATCATGTTCCTGGTTGCCGCGTCGAACTTCTTTGGCGCACAGTTCTCGGCCTTGGGAACGCCCAAGATGATGACCGAGCTTCTGTTGGGGCTGGATATGTCGCCCTATCTGATCCTGATCCTGGTCATGTCCCTGATCTTCCTCTTGGGCTGGCCTTTGGAATGGGTGCCGATTGTTCTGATCGTGGTGCCAATCCTGCTGCCCACCGTCGAGGCCTTGGATGTCTATGGTCTGGACCGCTATGACCTGATGGTCTGGTTCGGGATACTTGTGGCTGTGAACCTGCAAACCGCTTGGCTATCGCCGCCGGTTGCCTTGTCGGCCTACTTCCTGAAAGGCGTCGTTCCGAACTGGGATCTGAAAGACATCTACCTTGGTATGATGCAGTTCATGCTGGTGCAGCTCTTGGGCCTGATCCTCTTGTTCATCTTCCCGCAACTGGTGCTTTGGCTCCCCGAAGTGATGTCTGGAAACTAAGTTATGAGTGCACAACGCAGTTCCCTCTCTTATCTGAAATGGCCGCTTGTCGTGACGGTGATCGGCCTTGGACTATCCGGCTGGCTGGGCTGGGCCACCGAAGGCGATACACGGGGCGTTATGTCGTTCCTCTTCGTCGGCGCTGTTCTGGCCGCGCTTGAAATTGCCTTGTCTTTTGACAACGCCATCGTCAACGCCAACAAGCTGGAAGAGATGACCCCTGTGTGGCAGCGGCGTTTCCTGACATGGGGCATTTTGATTGCGGTCTTTGGCATGCGGATCGTGTTTCCGCTGGCTATTGTCGCGATCTTTGCCTGGATTAACCCTTTTGCCGCCATGCACCTCGCACTGGCAGATCCGGATGAATATTCGCGCATCATCGGTCAGGCGCATGGGCCGATTTCGGCCTTTGGCGGCACCTTCCTGATGATGGTTGCGCTGAAGTTCTTCATTGACGAAGACAAGTCGATCGATTGGGTTGCTGGTCTTGAACGGTGGCTGCGTAAATGGGGATCGATCCGCGGTTTTGAGATCGCTCTGGTTCTGGTGATCGTTCTGCTTATTTCGCGCCAGTTGCCGGACTATAAACTCGCGCCATTCCTGTCGTCTGCCGTCATGGGTCTGCTGGTGTTCACGCTGGTGGATGGTCTGGGCACCTATCTGGACAACATCGCCGGAAAAACCGCCGAGATTGGCGCAAAGGGCGGCTTGGGCGCGTTCCTCTATCTGGAAGTGCTCGACGCCAGCTTCTCGTTTGACGGTGTGATTGGCGCCTTTGCGCTGACCGCCAACATTCTTCTTATCGCGATCGGCCTTGGCATCGGGGCGATGTATGTGCGCTCTATGACCATTATGTTGGTCGAGCGCGGCACGCTTGCCGAGTTCAGATACCTCGAGCACGGCGCGTTTTATTCGATTTTTGCACTGTCGATTGTGATGTTCCTACAATCCCTCACACATGTGCATGAACTCATCACCGGAGGCGTCGGCATCGGTCTGATCGGCTTGGCATTCTATGCCTCCATTGTTCACAACAGACGTGAAGCATAGGCTTCACGAGCAAAAGGATCGGCCGATGGCACGACAATATCTTAAAAAGGCGGAATTGACGTCTAGATCAGACGCAGGCGAAACCTCTGCAATCGTTGCAGATATCCTTGCCGACATCGAAGCACGCGGCGAAGAAGCGGCGCTGGAGTATGCCACGAAGTTCGACAAATACGACGGCAACGTGCAACTGACGCCTGCGGAAATTGAAGCCGCAAGCGCACTTGTTCCGCAGAAACTGAAAGACGACATCCTGTTCGCCCGCGACAATATCCGGCGCTTTGCCGAGGTTCAGAAAGGCACGGTGTCAGATGTCGAATTCGAAGTGAACCCGGGCTTTTTGGCTGGCCAAAAGGCCATTCCGGTTGCGGCAGCGGGCTGTTACGTGCCTGCAGGACGCTATCGCCATATCGCCAGTGCGATCATGACCGTGACAACCGCCAAAGTCGCAGGCTGTCGCCACATCACCGTCTGTTCCGCACCCCAGCCCGGCGTGGGATTGTTCCCTGCGATTGTCTATGCGGCCCATGTCTGCGGCGCGGATAAAATCATGGCGATTGGCGGAGTTCAGGGCGTAGCTTCGATGGCCTTTGGCCTTTTTGGCCAGCCGAAAGCCAATATCATCGTCGGCCCCGGAAACCAGTTCGTAGCCGAGGCCAAACGCTCGCTTTACGGACGCGTTGGCATCGACATGATCGCAGGCCCGACCGACAGCTTGATCCTTGCTGACAAAGAGGCCGATCCGCATATCGTGGCCACCGACCTCGTCAGTCAGGCCGAGCACGGATACAACTCGCCCGTTTGGCTGGTCACAGATCATCGCCCACTGGCCGAAGACGTTCTGAAACGCGTGCCCGACCTGATCGCCAAGCTTCCAGAGCTGAACCGCGAAAACGCCGAAGCTGCGTGGCGCGATTATGCTGAGGTGATTTTGTGTGACGACCGTGAGGAAATGGCCGCGACATCCGATGATTATGCACCGGAGCACCTGACCGTTCAGGCCGCAGATTTGGATTGGTGGCTGGAACGCCTCAGCTGTTATGGATCGCTGTTTTTGGGCGAGGAAACCACCGTATCCTATGGCGACAAGGCCGCGGGCACGAACCACGTGCTGCCGACCTCGGGCGCTGCCAGCTATACCGGCGGTCTCAGCGTGCATAAGTTCATGAAAATCGTGACCTGGCAAAGAGCGACCCGCGAAGGATCCAAGCAGGTCGCCTTGGCCACAGCTCGGATCTCTCGACTGGAAGGGATGGAGGGGCACGCGTTGTCAGCGGATGTGCGTCTAGAGAAATACTTCCCTGACGAAACCTTTGATCTGACCGCGAACGGGTAACCTTGGCGGCCGCGCCCTAAGTTTGCAGCGAAAGGACAGACTATGTATCAAAAAATACTTGTGCCACTGGCTTTGGATCATGGCATCTCTCCGCAAACGCTGGCCGCGGCACAGGCGCTCTGTGCGCCCGGAGGCCAGATCACAGCGCTGCACGTCTATGAGATCCCGCGGGGCACGGTTTCGACCTATCTGCGCGAAGATGCGATCGAATTCGGGCTGGACGCCGCCAAGAAGCTGTTGGCCGAAAAAACCAGCGGCATCGACGGTATGCATGCCGAGGTCATCAAGGGTCACGCCTATCGCGCCATCATCGAATATGCTGACAATGGACAGTTTGACTGCATTGTCATCGGGTCACACAAACCCGGTGTCAGCGATTTCCTGATGGGCTCGACCGCTGCCAAAGTCGTCCGACATGCGGCCTGCGCCGTCCATGTCCACCGCGCTCGCGAGGCCTAGCGTCGCGCGTCTTGACGTATTCTCCCAAGACCAGAGCGGCCCCGCCTGTCGGGGCCGTTTTCTGTTGCTTAACCGGCGATGTGGCTTAGTCGTTAGGGCAACGTCCGAATTTACGTGGCCGCTGGAATATAGGCCGTCGCCTCGATCTCGATCAAAGCTTCATCTTCGATCAGATCCTTGATTACCAGCATAGACATGGCTGGGAAATGCTTGCCAAAAACCCTACGATAGGCCGCGCCGACCTCGCGCTGCTTTGCAAGATATTCGCCTTTGTCTTTCACAAACCACGTCAGACGCCCGATGTCCGTC
The DNA here is from genome assembly GCF_964229375.1 of Cognatishimia sp. Lineage (GTDB taxonomy): Bacteria > Pseudomonadota > Alphaproteobacteria > Rhodobacterales > Rhodobacteraceae > Cognatishimia. The sequence continues at coordinate 9,865 of NZ_CAXREH010000228.1, read as the reverse complement.
ACGTCACCCCCTGCCGCACGGACAATCTCTGCGATATTGCGCAAAGCCTGCTCCATCTGGCCGACAAAATCCTTGGCCTCAAACTGTTTCTGCGCGGTCCAGCCGATCTGCCCGCCGATGTGCAGTGTACCGTCGGCCATCAACATACCGTTCGCATAGCCCAACGCCGGTGCCCAGCCGTCTGGATGAATGGTCTTACCTGTCACGCGTCGATCTCCGTGATGTCGGCAACCCGTTGGCGCAAAGCGTCTGGCCAAGAGGTCGGCTTGCCCGTCGCATCAACGCAGACCAAGGTCTGATCCGCCAGGAACCGGGTTTCTTGATCCTGATGCGCGCGCGTCTGAATGTTCAGGCTCGATCCGCCCAGTGTGACGAGCGTAAGATCAAGGCTCAGGCAATCGCCATGTCGCGTGGGGGCCTTAAACGTCACATCAAAATGCACGGTCGGCACGCCGCCGGTTTTGTGTAGCTGGTGAAACGGCCAGTCCAGCAGCTCCTCAAACAGCGCCTCGACCGCATCATTGATCATCTCGAAATACCGCGGATAGAACACGATCCCAGCGGGATCGCAGTGCCGAAACAGCACCTTTTGTGCATGACTAAAGTGCATCCGCTTTTAAAACGCTCTGAATGTCTGTGTGGTGTAGGTACGCTCGATGCCGTCGATATCGAGCAAATTGTCGTTGATGTAGCGACCGATATCCTCGCCCTCGGGAACATATAGCTTCATCAGCAGATCATAGTCACCACTGGTCGAATACAGCTCTGAATGAATTTCGCGCAGCGAAATGGCGTCAGCCACCGTATAGGCGGTTCCCGGACGACAGCGAATTTGAACGAAAAGACAGGTCATGGAGGCTCCTTTCTAGGGATTGGGCCACAAGATTTACAAGTCACATGGCATCACGCCAGCGGGGATTACAACTCTCCGCGCAGGTTCCACAACTCTGGGAACAGCTCGACGTTTAACATGCGTTTCAGATAGTCGACACCCGATGTTCCGCCCGTGCCGCGTTTGAACCCGATGATACGTTCCACCGTTGTCACATGGTTAAACCGCCAGCGCCTGAAGTAATCCTCAAGATCAACGAGTTTTTCCGCCAGCTCATACAGGTCCCAATAGGCGTCAACGTTCTCATAGACGACTTTCCACTTGGCCTGAATGATCGGCACCGCCAGATGCGGCCCGTCCAGCTGTTCTGCGGGGACGTCGGCCTCGTGGCCGTCCAGCTTGCGGAACAGATGGCGCACCACCTCGTCATAAAAGCTTGGCCGCGCCAACTCTTCTTGCAGGATCTGCACAGCCTCTGGGACATGGGCATGCGGCTTCAGCATATTCGGGTTGCGGTTGCCCAGCACAAACTCGATCAGGCGGTATTGGTGCGATTGGAACCCGGATGAGGGGCCCAGATCCTCGCGGAACTTGCTGTAATCTGCAGGGGTCATAGTGCGCAGCACGTCCCAGGCATTGTTGAGCTGTTCAAAGATACGGCTGACCCGCGCCAGCATCTTGAACATCTGCGCGGTATCATCAGCCCGAAGTGCCGTGCGCGCGGCAGCAAGTTCGTGCAGGGCGAGCTTCATCCACAACTCGCTGGTCTGATGCTGGATGATGAACAACATCTCATCATGCGCATCGCTCAGCGGGTGCTGCTGGGTGAGAATGCCGTCCAGTTTCAGATAGTCGCCATAGCTCATGGCGTCCGCATAGCTCATCTTAGCGCCGTCCGTTCCCGGATCATAGGCGTTACTGGTCATTTTGGATCCTTTAGTCTGAACCGCTGGATCTTGCCGCTTTCTGTTTTGGGCAAGGCCTCGGTGAATTTAACCGAGCGCGGGTATTTGAACGGGGCGATAGTCGCTTTGACATGGGCCTGCAGCTCGGCGATCAGCGCGTCGCTGGCGGAAACACTGGGGGCCAGCACCACATGCGCCTCAACAAGCGCGCCGCGCTCTTCGTCAGGCACCGCAATGACGGCACATTCAGCGACAGCCTGATGCGACAAAAGCGCGGCTTCTACCTCGGGCCCAGCGATGTTGTAGCCGGACGAGACGATGATATCGTCGTTGCGGGCGGCGAAGTGGAAATAGCCGTCCTCATCCATCCAAAACGCATCGCCCGAGATGTTCCAGCCATCCTGAACATAGTCTTGCTGACGTTCGCCAAACAGATAGCGGCAACCGGTGGGGCCGCGCATGGCAAGGCGGCCATAGGTGCCCGGTGCGACGGTCTCTCCGTCAGGGCCGATCACTTTCGCCTCATAGCCTGTGACGGGCTTTCCGGTGCAGGCGGGTTTGTGGTCTTGGAACCGATTGGTCAGGAAAATATGCAGCATTTCGGTTGCGCCAATCCCGTCCAGCATCGGCTTACCGGTTTTTTGCATCCATTCCTCATAAACCGGTGCGGGCAAGGTTTCACCAGCAGACACGGCCGCACGCAAGGACGACAGGTTGGCCCCCGCATCCATCGCCTGCATCATCGCGCGATAGGCGGTTGGCGCGGTAAAGCAGACCGTGGCCTTATAGGTCTCGATGATGTCGATCATATTGGCAGGCGTTGCGGTTTCCAACAGCGTCGCAGCCGCACCAAACCGCAGTGGGAAAATGGCCAAGCCGCCCAAACCAAACGTAAACGCCAGTGGGGGCGAGCCGACGAAAACATCATCTGGCTGAACGTTCAAAACCTCTTTGGCGTAACTGTCAGCCACAATCAGAAGGTCGCGGTGAAAATGCATCGTCGCCTTCGGGTTTCCGGTAGAGCCCGACGTGAACCCGATAAGGGCAACATCGTCCTGAGAGGTCGCAACGGCGTCAAACCGAACCGGTTTTTCAAGCGCCAACCGGTCCAACTCGGCATCATGATTGGACGTGCCGTCAAACCCAACCACCCGCGTCAACTCGGGGCAGGTTTCGGCGCAAAGGGTCATGTCCTCCATCAACCGCGTGTCGCACAAGGCATGGCTGATTTGCGCTTTCTGGACGTATTTCACCAGCTCTGAGGCCCGCAACATCGGCATGGTGTTCACCACGACCGCGCCAGCTTTGGTGGCCGCCAGCCAGCAGGCCACCATCGCCGGATTATTCGCGGAGCGGATCAAGACACGATTGCCCGGTTTGACCCCCAGATCCTCGACCAAAACATGCGCCAGCCGGTTGCTCCAGTCGGTCAGCTCTTTATAGGTGCGCCGCCGCCCATTGCCGATCAACGCCGTATGGTCGCCAAACCCGGCCGCGACCATGGCGTCCGTCAATTCAACAGCAGCATTCAGGCGATCGGGATAGTCAAAGCCGTCTAAAATCAAATCCGGCCATTGATCCGCTGGGGGTAGGTTGTCTCTGCAAAAACTGTCGTGATGCGCCGAGGGTTTGAGCATAACTAACCTCTCTGATGCGCCGACAAGGCTTGCCGCGCAATCACCACGCGCTGCACATCGGAAGCACCTTCGTAAATACGCAGGGCACGGATATCGCGGTAAAGCTTTTCAACGGTTTCACCTGATCGCACACCGTCGCCACCGTGCAGTTGAACCGCCTTGTCGATCACCATTTGCGCGTGATCGGTGGCAAACAGCTTGGCCATCGCCGCCTCGCGCGTGACGCGCGGCGCGCCTGTGTCTTTGGTCCATGCGGCGCGATAGACAAGCAGCGCAGCGGCATCCACATCCAAAGCCATATCAGCGATGTGGCCTTGCACCATCTGCAACTCAAACAACGGCGCGCCTTGCACATGTCTTGCTGTGACGCGGTCCAGTGCCTCATCCAGCGCACAGCGCGCAAAGCCCAAGGCCGCGGCCGCAACTGTCGAGCGGAACACATCCAAGACTGACATGGCTATTTTGAACCCATCACCCGAACCGCCCAGCCGCGCGGAAACGGGAATGCGGCAATCGGTGAACCGCAGCCGCGCCAAAGGATGCGGCGCGATGGTTGCCAGACGCTCAACAACCTCAAGCCCCGGCACATCCGCCGGCACAATAAAGGCGCTCAGCCCTTTGGCCCCCGGCGCATCGCCCGTCCGGGCAAAGAGCGTGTAGACATCTGCGATCCCACCGTTCGAGATCCAGGTCTTTTCGCCGTTCAGGACATAGTGATCCCCGTCCAGCGTCGCCGTCATCGTCGAGTTGGCCACATCGGATCCCGATTGCGGCTCTGTCAACGCAAAGCCCGAGATCGCCTGTCCCGAGCGCGTCAACGGCAGCCACTCGGCCTTTTGCGCGTCGGTTCCAAACAAGGAAATCGCGCCAGTGCCCAGCCCCTGCATCGCAAAGGCAAAATCCGCAAGCCCATCGTGTCGCGCCAAAGTTTCGCGGATCACACAAAGCGCACGCACGTCCAGCGGCTGGTCGGATGCGGGATCAACCGCAGATCGCGTCAACACGCCCGCCTGCCCCAAAGCCGCCACTAAGTACCGGCAGGCCGCATCTGTGTCTCCGTGGTCAATGTCCGCCAAGGCCGACACCGCCCATGCGTCCACCTCGCGTGCCAATGTGCGGTGGCTTTCGTCAAAGAACGGCCAATTCAGATAAGAGGTATCGGACATCAGTCGCCCTCAAACACAGGTTTCTGTTTCGCGACAAAGGCGTTGTAGGCACGCTCGAAATCGCGGCCTTGCATGCAGATCGCCTGCGCCTGAGCCTCGGCTTCGATGGCTTGCTCAAGACTCATCGACCATTCCTGAACCATCATGGTTTTGGTGATCGAATTGGCGAATGTCGGCCCCGCTGCAATCTGCCCTGCCAACGCGCGGGCAGTGTCCAACAAGGCATCCTGCGGCACCACGCGGTTGAAATAGCCCCAGTCCAGCCCCTCTTGTGCGGTCATCGCGCGGCCTAGGTATAGCAACTCAGAGGCACGCCCCTGCCCGATGATGCGGGGAAGGATCGCGCAGGCCCCCATGTCGCAGCCCGCCAATCCGACACGGTTGAACAGAAACGCCGTTTTCGCCGCCGGTGTCGCGAACCGCAGGTCCGAGGCCATGGCAATGATCGCCCCTGCCCCTGCGGAAATGCCGTCTACGGCGGAAATGATCGGCTTGCCACACCCCATCATGGCTTTGACAAGGTCGCCGGTCATCCGGGTGAAGGCCAAGAGCTCTTTCACCTCCATGTTGACCAGCGGGCCGATGATCTCGTACACGTCGCCGCCCGAACTGAAATTCCCGCCATTGGGCGCAAAGATTACGGCCTTTACATCATCGGCGTAGTGCAGATCGCGAAACCAGTCGCGCATCTCGGCATAGCTTTCAAAGGTCAGCGGGTTCTTTCGTTCTGGCCGCGCGAGGGAGATTTCGGCGATCCCGTCTTTGAGGCTGCAATTGAAGTGTTTGACATCGGTGCGCATGCTCAGCGTCCTTCGTCCAAAGTCAGGTCCAGCTGATCCAGCCGACGGATCATGCCCTCTATGTCGTCGCTGTTCAGCCCGCCAAGAATTCCGTTGATCCATCCTTCGTGGATGGCGGCGTGCTCTGCGAACACGTCCTCTCCCTTTGGGGTTAAGCAGACTTTATGCGCGCGGCGATCGCCGGGCACAGGCACCCGAAGTGTCAGCCCCTCTTCGGTCAGCTTGTCCACGATCCCGGTGATATTGCCGTTTGAGACCCGAAGCTTCTTAGAGATCTCGTTCATTTTCATGCCTTCAGGCTGGCGGGCCAGCACCGACATCACGTCAAATCGGGGCAGCGTCCAATCCAGATCACTGCGCAGTCGGCGGCGCACTTCGTCTTCGATACGCCCACTTGCGCGTAACAGCTTTAGCCACAGTCGCAGGCGGGCTTTTGACAGCTGTTCGGGCGTCAGTTCGGTCTCGGGGGTAGGGGTCATATCTCGCCTCCTGACATCGTTAATGTGTGGCCGTTCACAGATTTCGCTGCCTCAGAACACAGCCAAACAGCCGTCTCGGCCACCTCGCCAGGCTGCACGAAACGCTTCTGAGGGTTGCCTGACATCAAAGAGGCGCGCGCGCCTTCTTCGGTCATGCCGGTCTTTTGTATAATGTTCTGAATGGAGCGCTCCAGCATGGGCGTTTCAACAAATCCCGGGCAGATCGCATTGACCGTCACATCGGTGGCCCCAAGCTCTAGCGCCAGAGCGCGGGTCAGGCCGATAACCCCATGTTTTGCGGCACAATAGGCAGACGCATAGGCATAGCCCTTCAATCCGGCGGTCGAAGCCACGGCGATCAACCGGCCCCATCCGGCTGTCGTCAAATCAGGCAGGGCCGCCTGCCAGACATTGGATACGCCGATCAGGTTGACCGACAGCATGGTCTGCAAGGTTTCAGGCCGCATCCGAGAGAAAGGTGCCGTTTCAGCGGCCCCCGCATTGGCGATGACTCCGGCAATCGGGCCATGAGCCTCGCGGGCGGCTGTGAAGGCCGCTTGCACCGAACTCATGTCGGTGACGTCACAGGTCTGGAACGCCAAACCCTGTGCTGCAAGCGGCTCGGTGCGACGTCCCATGATGGTCACCGTGGCCCCTGCGGCTGCAAGCGCCTTTGCGGTGGCAGCCCCAACACCTGTGCCGCCGCCGGTCACAATGATATGTTTGCCAGACAGGGTCATACGCGGATCATCTCGGCGTCGCGATCAGCCAGGCGCCATGTCTGATCCCGCCCTGCCAGATAGGGCAGCGGCCAGTGTTCTGCGCGGTCGCCAAGCTTTGCGGCTTCGTGCAGGGTCCAATAGGGATCGGCCAAATGCGGACGCCCCACCGCCACCAGATCAGCGCGCCCTGCCATCAGGATCGAGTTGGCGTGATCGGCCTCGTAAATATTGCCGACGGCCATGGTGCAAATGCCTGCCGCATTGCGGATCCGGTCCGAGAACGGGGTCTGAAACATGCGCCCATAGACCGGCTTGGCATCGGTCGTGGTTTGCCCTGCCGACACATCGATGATGTCCGCACCCGCATCCGAAAAGGCCTTGGCAATTGCAACCGCCTCTTCTGGTGTGACGCCCTCATCGCCAACCCAATCCGTTGCTGAAATGCGCACAGACATGGGCTTGTTCGCAGGCCAAGCGGCCCGCATCGCCGCAAAAACCTCAAGCGGATAGCGCAGACGGTTTTCTAGGCTGCCGCCATAGTCGTCGGTGCGATGATTAGAGACTGGCGAAATGAAGGAGGACAGAAAATAACCATGCGCCGCATGCAGCTCGATCATGTCAAAGCCCGCGCGATCCGCCATTTCAGCAGCGGCGACGTACTGCGCCTTGATGCGTGCCATGTCCTCAGGTGTCGCCGCGCGCGGGGTCGCGTTGTCGCCTGACCACGGGATTGCGCTGGCCGAGACCAGATCCCAATTGCCCTCATCCAAAGGCCGGTCCATGCCCTGCCAGCCAAGGTTCGTTGAACCCTTGCGGCCCGCGTGACCAATCTGGCAACAGATTTTGGCCTCTGTTTCAGCATGTACAAAGGCCGTGATGCGCGCCCATGCCGCTTCGTGGTCTGCACTGTAAAGGCCAGGGCATCCGGGCGTGATGCGGCCCTCGGCTGAGACGCATGTCATCTCGGTAAAGACCAGACCCGCCCCGCCCTTTGCCCGTTCGCCATAGTGGATCAGATGCCAGTCATTTGGCGCGCCATCCACCGCCTTATATTGCGCCATCGGCGAGACCACGACGCGGTTTTTCAACGTCATATCGCGCAGCTTGAACGGCGCGAACATCGGCGCGCGTACGGGAGCGTCCTTTGCGGCGCCAGAGTGTTGTTGAAACCAGCTTTCCGCCGACTTCAGCCACGCCGCATCGCGCAAACGCAGGTTTTCGTGGCTTATTCGTTGCGACCGCGTCAGCAGCGCATAGTTGAACTGCACCGGATCAAGATCGAGGTAGCGTTCGACATCCTCAAACCACTCCAAGGAATTGCGCGCAGCGGATTGCAGACGCAACACTTCAAGCCGGCGATCCTCTTGATATCGTTTGAACGCCGCATCCCGGTTGGGTTCCCTATGCAGCAAATCCGCCAACGCAATCGCGCTGTCAAAGGCCAAACGGGTGCCCGACCCAATCGAGAAATGCGCCGTTGCCGAGGCATCGCCCAACAGCACGACATTCTCGTGGCGCCATGTTTCACACAACACCCGCGGGAAGTTCATAAAGACAGCAGAGCCGCGCAGGTGGGCCGCGTTTGACATCAGATCGTGTCCACCCAAATGCGCCTCAAAAACCTTGCGGCAGGTTTCGATAATGGCATCCTTGGACATGCCTTCGAACCCGAAATTGTCCCAGGTGTCCTGCCCGCATTCCACAATGAAGGTCGCGGTGTCATCATCAAATTGATAAACATGCGCCCAGATCCAGCCGTGCTGCGTTTTCTCGAAGATAAAGGTGAAGGCGTCGTCAAATTTCTGATGCGTCCCAAGCCAGACAAACTTGCAGGCCCGGACATCGATTTCAGGCTTGAAGTGTTCCGCATAGGCCGCGCGAACCTTAGAGTTCAGCCCGTCGCAGCCAACCACAAGATCATAGTCTTTGCGGATCGCCTCTACGTCATCAAACTCGGCCTCAAAGCGCAGCTCAACGCCCAGCTCTCGGGCGCGATCTTGCAACAGAGACAACAGAACTTTGCGGCCAATCCCGGCAAAGCCATGCCCGCTGGACACCGTGCGCACGCCATCGTGGACCACGGCGATATCATCCCAATAGGCAAAATTCTCGCGGATCATACGCGCTGATGCCGCGTCGTTTTTCTCAAGGTTCACGAGCGCATCGTCAGACAGCACAACGCCCCAGCCAAATGTATCATTCGCGCGGTTGCGCTCGAGAACGACAACCTCATGCGAGGGGTCGCGCAACTTCATTGAAATCGCAAAATACAAACCTGCGGGGCCACCGCCCAAACATGCGACGCGCATCTCGCTTCCCTTTCAATTGCTGCAGACAGCCTGCACGCGAGTCACCGTATGGGAGGTCGCATTTTAATTCAAGCTTGAAATATATAAGCATTAACTATAATCATCTAAAGGACATTCGCCGCGCGCATCGCGTGCCCGCTGTCTACAAAATGCCTGACCATAGGCGCGTGGATGCGGTACGAACATGGAAAGACCCAGCCCTAACCCCCTTTGTGAGCCAGCGGAGACACCAGACATGACCCACGACAGCCTGATCGACTGGCAAGACGCCTTCGCCAATGCCGACTATATTCCCGACGGCATGCAGTTTCCCGAGATCTGGGAGACCCGCGCGGCTGCGTTTCGCAAGACTTGTCAGGCAGAGTTCGACCTTGCCTATGGGCCGTCCCCGCGCGAGGTGCTGGACTTGTTTCTGCCGCGCGCTCAGCCCAAGGGGTTGGCGGTGATTGTGCATGGTGGCTATTGGCTGGCCTTTGATAAATCCAGTTGGTCAGATCTGGCCCAAGGCGCAGTTGAATTGGGCTGGGCCGTGGCAATGCCAAGCTATACCCTGGCGCCCGACGCCAGCGTGCCTCAGATCACAGGCCAGATTGCCAAGGCCATCACCTTTGCTGCCAACCGCATCGACGGGCCTATCCGGTTGACCGGGCACTCTGCGGGTGGCCACCTTGTGTCACGCATGGCTTGCCAGGATACGCCGCTGACCAAATCCATACAGGAGCGTATTGAGCGCGTGGTCTCGATCAGCGGGGTGCATGATCTGCGCCCGCTTTTGCTTCACTCGATGAACGACACATTAAACCTGACTCCAGACACGGCGCGCGCGGAAAGCCCGGCGCTGGCACAGGCCGTTTCAGGCATCGAGGTCACCGCTTGGGTCGGCGCGCATGAACGCCCGGAATTTCTGAGGCAGTCCGCGCTCTTGGCTGAAAACTGGCGACTGCAGGGCGTCGAAACGCATCTGGTGGCAGACCCAAACCGGCACCATTTCGATGTCATAGATGGTCTGAAACAC
>NZ_CAXREH010000227.1:0-3946 GCF_964229375.1 Cognatishimia sp. | reverse complement strand
GATCGCGCCCCACATGGACGCCATGCCAAAGGCGGTCGCGACTACGAAGACTGCCTTGGTTGCTAAAGACAGGCCGATGTTCTGTTTGATGATCGACATGGTCCGGCGCGAATGCCCGATCAGCCATGGAACTTTGCCGATGTCGTCTGTCATGAGAGCGATGTCTGCCGTTTCAATCGCGGCGTCCGACCCGACCGCGCCCATTGCGATGCCGTAATGCGCACGCGCCATTGCCGGTGCGTCGTTCACTCCGTCCCCGATCATCGCGACGGTCGTATATTGCGCCACCAGCTCTTCGATGGCGGTGACCTTATCCTCGGGCAGGAGCTCGGCCCGCACCTCGTCGATACCGACTTCGGCAGCCACTGCTCTTGCCGTGGCCGCGTTGTCGCCGGTGAGCATCACGATCTTTTTGACACCCTGTGCGTGCAAACGCGCGACAGTGCCCTTGGCATCTGGCCGGATCCGGTCCCGCAGTTCGAGAACGCCGCTGACGCCGTTGGCATCACCGATCGCCACCAGCGTGCTGCCCGCGCCTTCGATCTGATTGCGCAGATCAGCCGGAATATCCCCGCCAAGGCCCTTTTCCTCGGCAAACCGGTCTGAGCCGAGCCAGATGGACTGACCGCCCATTTGACCCTCAAGGCCGCGCCCTGGGACGGTTCGGGTATCCTCGGCGGCGACGATTTTTATTCCGTCCTGCTCTGCACGGCCAAGGATAGCCCGCGCCAGAGGATGTGAGGAACGCGCTTCGAGGGCCACGGCCCGTGCCATCAATTCGGCTTCGGTTGTGCCACCAAGCGGATAAATGGCCGCAACCTCGGGCTCACCCATGGTGATCGTACCGGTCTTGTCCATGGCCAGCGCTGTCGTGCGACCCGGGGCTTCGACATAGGCTCCGCCCTTGATCAGCACACCATTGCGCGCCGAGGCGGCAAGAGCCGCGACAATGGAGACAGGGGTCGATATCACCAAAGCACAGGGGCAGGCGATGACCAAAAGAACCAGTGCGTTGTAGAACCAAAAGCCCCAATCGCCGCCCGCGACAAGTGGCGGGATTAAGGCAATGAAAATAGCAAGCACCATCACAACTGGTGTGTAAATGCGGGCGAACTTTGTCACCCATTGTTCGACCTCTGCGCGACGCGAATGTGCATCGCCGACCATGCGAATGATCTTGGACAACACTGTGTCAGATGCCGCTTTCGTTGCCAGTACGGTCAACGTGCCCTCACCATTTATGGTGCCCGCGTAGACATCGTCGCCCGCCTCTTTTGGCACCAAAGCGCTTTCACCCGTAATGGGCGCCTGATCGACAGCTCCCGCCCCGTCGACAACTTCACCGTCCAGGGGAATGCGGTCCCCTCCGCGCACAATGAACTTGGTTCCGACAGCGACGGCCGCGGCGGGAATATCCGTCTCAGACCCATCCTCGTTTATCACCCGCGCGGTCGGAGGCGCGAGGTCGAGAAGCGCCGAGACGGCATTGCGTGCGCGCCCGACGCTCCAGCTTTCAAGATACAGTGAAAGTGAGAAGAAAAACGCAACAGTTGCGGCCTCGAAGAACTCTCCAAGCGCGATTGCACCGGCAACGGCAACCACCATCAACAGGTTCATATCAGGAGAGATCCGGCGCGCAGACGACCATGCTTTAGGTGCCACCAGCCACACACCGAATAGAATTGCGCCAGCGAACAAGGCAACTTCCGCCATTGGCATCGCGGATTCCCCATGGCCGGAAAAGATGCCGATGGCCCCGCCAATCCCGGTTTCAACCAGATGGTATGTGAACCCCGCCGCCCAAAAGCCTCCGCTCAACATCGTAAACTGCTTTTGTTTCTTCAGATGTGCAGCCTGATCGGCGCTGGCGTCCTCGGCATCCCACGGTTTGGCCGTCATGCCAGTTGATGCGACCGCCTTGATGATGTTGTCCGAGGACACTGACGTGCCACCTTCAAGAACGGTCATTCTGGCGTTGATGACGTCAAAGGCCAGAAATTCCGCCCCTCCGACCTCTGGACCGACGACTTTGTTGAGGATCGAGACCTCTTCCGCGCAGTCCAAGCCGCTGACGTGGAAACTCCGCCCGTCGGAGGCGCTGACTTGCGTTGGCGGAACAGCATCACCACCACAGCAACTTGTGCCTGTTTCAGGCGAAGAAGCGGCATGATCGTGATCATGATGAGCAGCATCGTGTGGCATGAGTTATCCTTAGATTCGCGACTATTTTGACAAGGATACGAGCTACAGCAACTAGAGCTACAAGAAGAAAAATGACAGCGCGTCCTATATTCGTTTGAACTACGAAAACCTGCCTCAGTTAGTCACCTTCCAACAACGCGCCGGAGGAAGTTTTGAGGCCGAAGGCGGGAACGATTGAATATCGTCTGGCTTTCATCATATCAGCGAAGCAACAATACTTGGGTAAAGGGAGCCAAAAGATGATCAAGCGAAATGCAGCCGTATTCACGCTCATACCGCTCGTGAGCGCTTGCGCGGTCACCATGACCGAGCCTCAAGACGCAAGCCCGACACCTTCCATTCCTGAGGAAGTGATTGCTATTGCAGGACCCAACCAAGACCTCATGTCAGCCTTCCTGCGTCCTGAAGACAGTTGCTATTGGTACATGCACAATGGCCCGGTTGAAAAGACACCTCTGCCGCTTCGGACTGCTGACAACCGTCCCATCTGCATTCAACAGCCCGCAGAGGCATAACAAACAAAAACGGCCCTGAATTCATCAGAGCTGTCTTCATTTGTTCGCAGTCATCGACGATGCTTTGACTGTTAGCTGGTGGAGACCACGCTGTCCGAAGCGGAGTAGAGATATACAGTTGAGCCGATTTCGACATTTGGATACAGCGCATTGATATGCGCCATCACCATCCGCACGCAGCCTGAACTCGCGCGGCCGCCAATCGATCTGGGGTGAGGCGTGCCATGAATACGCAAATACGTATCGCGCTGCCCGACGTAGAGGTAAATCGCACGAGAGCCGAGGGCATTTGTAGGACCAGGCTCCATGCCGTCAGCCCATCGCGCGTTCTCAGGGTCACGTTCGATCATCGATTGGGTCGGTGTCCAATGCGGCCATTCGACCAGACGGCGCACGGTATAAGTGCCCGGTTCATAAAGATTACCGCGCGCAATCGCGACGCCGTAGCGCATCGCCGTGCCCCCCTCTTCGATGTGGTAGAGATATCTTGCGACAGCATCGACGTGGATATCGCCAGGCGCCAGCCCATCCCGTGCCTCGACCCGTTGCGGAAGGAAACGCGGTGCAAGATCCCATGGGTTAGATGTTTCAAGAACGAAGTTTTCTGGAGTAACTTGCGCGTCCCAAGCAGCCTTTTGTGACGCCGTTGGCCATGTATTGGCAAAAGCGGGCGAAGCCAGCGGCGCTGAGAAAAGTGCAGTAGTGGTCGCGATGAAATGGCGTCTGGTCAGCATATTGAACTTGTCTCCGTCCTAATAGTCAATTTGCGTAATATGTGCCGCATGCTCCATATGACAGGTACAACCTACACCAACTAGAGGTTCAATAAGAATCTTCGCTTCACACAAATTTGTGTATTTGCATTTGCGTACTGACAACATTTTGTCACGCGACGGAGGCCAGCAGCCAGTGGCCGCTTTCGGGAAAACCCGGCGTCGGCGTGAGCTTCCCCTTAAATCGGGGCTGAAAAAGGTCGAACGACAGCTTTGTGCGGATTCAGGTCATTTGTGTGGCGTCCAGAATCTAGGACTCTGGGCTCCTAGTAGCCATTCGCTGCACCTTGCCCGAAGGTCTGCTAAGGCCTGATTGCTAAAGTAACTCCACAGCTTCGCTCAACTGGTCAGAGTTCACATCTATGTACCTCTGTGTTGTGGATATATGTGAATGCCCTGCAAGCGCTGCAAGCAATCGCACGCCTACACCCTTGTTGGCCAAACGGGTAATATAGG
>NZ_CAXREH010000226.1:0-3414 GCF_964229375.1 Cognatishimia sp. | reverse complement strand
TTCCAGCGCGATGGCGCTTTCTGTTTCCGTGGCCGGTGGTGCATATGCCGATACCGCGCGCGACGTCATCAATGGCTATAGCGATCTGGCCTTGGCCAAATACACAGACAGCCTTGAAACTGCGAAATTGCTGGATGCAGCGATTGCAGCCTTTGTTGCGGCCCCAAGTGAAACGACCCATCAGGCGGCGAAAGACGCGTGGCTGGCATCTCGTGTTCCATACCAGCAAACCGAAGCATACCGCTTTGGCAACGCCGTGGTTGACGAATGGGAAGGCAAGGTGAACGCCTGGCCGCTGGACGAAGGCCTGATCGACTATGTCGACACATCGTTCTATGGCGAAGACAGCGAAGAGAATAACTTCTTCCGCGCCAATGTCGTGTCCAATGCGTCCCTGAACATCGCAGGTCAGGCGGTTGATGCGTCAGAGATCACTCTGGCGTTGCTGCAAGAGCTGCACGAGATCGACGGCATCGAAGCAAACGTGGCAACCGGCTATCACGCGATTGAATTTCTGCTGTGGGGCCAAGATACAAACGGCACTGGCGCAGGTGCGGGTGCACGGACATATGCAGATTTCGACACCGCGAACTGCGCCGCTGGCAATTGTGACCGCCGCGCGGACTATCTGACCGCGGCGTCTGCGTTGCTGATCACAGATCTGGAAGAGATCGTCGCGGCTTGGGCCGAAGGGGGCGACGCGCGTACGGATCTGGAAGGTCAGTCTGACGCCGAAGGTCTGTCGGCCATTCTGACCGGCCTGGGCTCTCTGTCTTATGGCGAGCTTGCGGGCGAGCGTATGCAGCTTGGCCTGATCCTGCACGATCCAGAAGAAGAGCATGATTGCTTTGCCGACAACACGCATAACTCTCACTTCTATGACGCGCTGGGCATTCAGAACGTCTATCTGGGCACATACACCCGCGTGGATGGCTCGGTCTTCACCGTTCCGTCGATCTCTGGTCTGGTGTCCAAAACCGATGCTGGTCTGAACGACGAAGTGACGGCCAAGCTGGCCGAAACAATGGCGGCTATGGGTGTCATGAAAGAACGCGCGGACAGCGGCGTTGAGGCGTATGACCAAATGATCGGTCAGGGCAACGCAGAGGGCAACGCCGTCGTGCAAGCCGCGATTGACGGGCTGGTGGCGCAGACGCGCTCTATCGAAAAAGTGGTCGCGGCGCTGAACACAGCTGACATCACTGTCGAAGGCTCGGACTCGCTCGATAACCCCGGCGCTGTTTTTGAGTAACCCTTCGCCAATGTGATCTTTTTGGCAGGCCCCTTGGGGCCTGTCCGTTTGTTTATTGGAGGTGCCAATGCGGCGGATATTTTTGGGGTCGATTGTTCTGGCAAGCTGTGCAGTCAGCCTGGCGATTGCAAATTCCGAAACCAAGGCAGAGCGCAAAGCCCGCATCCTTGCGCCGACGACGGATTTCTCCCGCGCGGAACAGTTTGAACGGTTTCAGGGCGGGTCAGGCACAAACCTGGAACGCATGGACCAAAGCGCGTTCTCGTTGCCATCGGCGGCCCTGAGTTTTGCGCAGCGGTCTGACTTTTTCATCGGCAATGGGATCTTTGATCGCCCTTGGGTGCCCGCGCCGTCTTCGACCATCGCGTCAGATGGGTTGGGGCCATATTTCAATGCCCGCTCGTGCCAAGGGTGCCATATCAAAGACGGGCGCGGCCACCCGCCTGCCGAAAACGACACCAATATGGTATCGATGCTTTTTGCGCTCAGTGACGCGAATGGTCAGCCCGATCCGGTCTATGGCGCGCAGTTCCAAGATCTGGCGATCGTTGGCTTGGAAAGCGAAGGCACGGTGCGCGTTCAGTATGACTATGTGCCGTTTACCTATCCCGACGGGACTGTCACAGAGCTGCGCAAGCCGGTTTATTCGACAGACACCGATCTGGCGGCCGGCGTTTCGCTGAACCCGAGGATTGCGCCTCCGATGATTGGTTTGGGACTGGCCGAGGCGATTGATGCTGCGGATATTCTAGCTCTTGCCGATCCTGATGACGCGGACGGCGATGGCATTTCCGGGCGTGCCCATATCACGGAAACCGGCGAGATCGGCAGGTTTGGCTGGAAAACCACCGCGCCTTCCATTCTTGTTCAGACAGGGAATGCGTTTTCAAACGACATGGGCCTATCGACCCGCGTGCGCCCCGCGCCCTGGGGAGATTGCACCGAGGCGCGAGTGGCCTGCCGGACGTCCTTTCACGGCGACACGCCGACCGAGCCTGAAATCGTAGATGACCTGCTGGACCTTGTGACCTTTTACTCGGCCAATCTGGCCGTGCCCGCGCGTCGTGATTATGACGCGCCAGAGGTGCTTGCGGGCAAAGAGTTGTTCTATCAGGTTGGCTGCACTGGCTGTCATACGCCAAAGTTTGCCACCAGCGCGGGCGCCGCAGAAGAACAGCGCAATCAGCTGATCTGGCCCTACAGCGACTTTCTGCTGCACGACCTTGGCGAAGGCCTTGCCGATCAGAACCCAAGTGGGTCTATCGCGGGTTCGGAATGGCGCACCCAGCCGCTTTGGGGTGTTGGTCTGACTGAAACGGTGAATGGCCACACGTTCTTTTTGCACGATGGGCGGGCCCGATCGCTTGAGGAGGCCATCCTGTGGCACGGCGGCGAGGCAGAGCGCGCAAGACAATCCTTTGCCGAACTTACTGCGCACGAGCGTGACCTGATCCTGACCTTCCTGGAGAGCCTCTGATGCGTGCCTTTCTAGCTGTTCTTTTCCTGATGCCTTTGCCGTTGTTTGCTGACGGTTTTTTCGATGGTCGCGACGCGCAGACCTTGCAAAAGGGGCTAACGGCCACGGCAGATCGGTTCATTTTGCCAAACCATCAGGCACAGGCGCAGGCCGCAGCGGATCTGGTGGACTCGCTTGATGCCTATTGCGCGGCGGCTGGCACATTGGAGGACGCGCAAAGTGACTACGCTGATCTTTTTCTGGCATGGCAGCGAGCCAGCATCATTCAGATTGGGCCTGTACTGGACGGGGATGGGCCCTTTCGGTTTCAGCTGTGGCCGGACCCCAAGGGATTTTCGCGCCGCGCCATAAGGAATGCAACACGAGCGCAAGATCCGGCCGTTTTAGCGGCCGAGGGTTTCGCCGAACAATCCGTCGCTCTCAGGAACCTGTCGGCATTGGAACGGCTGGTGTTCTCTGATCTTGAAACAGACAGCTATGCCTGTCGCCTTGCCCTGACCAACGCGCGCTATCAGCAAGAGCAGGCGCAGACGTTGGTCTCGGCTTGGACGCCTGGGTCCGAGTTTCGAGTGGATTTTGACAGTGCTGCTGACGGCAATGCCAGATACGCCGATGTCGACAGCGTCGCGCGAGAGCTTCTGGCGGGATCGGTTGTCTATCTGGACCGGCTGCGCAAGTTCAAAAT
>NZ_CAXREH010000225.1:0-6074 GCF_964229375.1 Cognatishimia sp. | reverse complement strand
GAACGGCAAGATCCGCGTGAACGTCGGATCCCTTACAGAGCTTGAAAGCCAAGTGCGCGACAGACTCAAACAAAAGCAAGGGTTTAGCCTGGCGACCATCAATCTGGACCACCTTGTCAAAATGGACCGCGACGCGGCATTCTATGCGGCCTATGACAAGCAGGATTTCGTTGTTGCGGATGGAAACCCCATCGTGTGGACCTCGAAACTGGCAAAGACTCCGGTTGATCTTTTGCCGGGGTCTGATCTGGTCCTGCCACTGTGTGAATGGGCCGCAAAAGAGGGTCGATCCATCGCGCTTTTGGGCAGCACCGAAGCTGCGCTGAGCGATGCAGCCAACGCCCTGTCAACGCGAGTGGCGGGCCTTGAGGTCGCATGTATGATCGCGCCGCCCTTCGGGTTTGACCCCATGTCTGATGACGCCGCCGAGATCCTGCGAACCGTTGAAGCATCCGGCGCATCGCTGTGTTTCTTGGCCTTAGGCGCTCCAAAACAAGAGCTTTTGGCCGCGCGGGCGCAAGACTTCGCCCCTTCGGTTGGCTTTGCCAGCATTGGTGCGGGATTGGACTTTCTGGCGGGCACTCAAACCCGAGCGCCCAAATGGGCGCGCCGCTTGGCCATCGAATGGGTGTGGCGTCTGCTGCTAAACCCAAAACGGCTATGGAAACGTTACTTTGACAGCGGAATGATCATGCCGCGACTGGTGCTTCACGCCCTGCGGCAACGCACCTAAAGCACGGTGCGCGGACGGACCGGCGTCTCTGGGGTTGTCGTGGCCACCTCGGACGATTTCGGGGTTGGTTTGCGGGCCAGGAAGGCTTCGGCATAACCAAGCAAGGCACCCGCGATCAACCAAGTCATCGTTGTCAAAGTCGCATTAGGTAGCAAGTCTATCGTATTGATTGCCAACAACAAACTCAGCCCACCAGCAATAGGCGTCACAGCGCGTTGCTTTAGGGGCTTGCTCAAGCCGCCCTGCGTTGGAAACAAGTTCATCTCGCGCTGATGTCGTCGCCAGTTTTCCTCGGACGGCAAGCGCGTGGACAATCGATAGATCAAAAAGATCGGCAAAATCAGCAGCCCGAATTCGCCAATGAACCCAAGCCAGCCCAGCATCCCTAGCGTCAGAACCCAGCGTCCATCAGCGACAGAGGTCATACGTCCGGTCACAGGGTCATGGATCTGATTGCGTCCCCAGATCCCCCATCCGAACAACGGCTTTTCCTGCGCGCGATGCAACAAGGCCCCTTCGTGTTCAAACCGAAACTCCAAAGACTGCGCACGATCTGCACTGACACTTGTGGCCAGCTCTAACAGTCGTTCTTCGGGCACCAGATTGGCCCCTTTTGCAATGGGATAAGCAAGCGCCAGGCAAGCCAAAAGCATGGCGACTTTCGCCTGCATACGCCATCCCGTAAACAAGACCATGCTGACGATGAATATCGCATACATGAACGCGCTCAGCGTTTTGGCCAGCACCAGCACCGCCGCCAAGAACACAGCCACCCAAATCAGCTTGCGTCGCGCCTCGCCCTCGGTGTTCGCGACCAGAATGACCGCGGCACTCAGGCTCATCATCACCAGCATCGCGGCCCAGATTCCGTGGGACAGGAATACAATCGGGCGAAAGCCGTCGCCGCGGATCATCTGATCGAACTGATGCTGAAAGAAGCCGTAGACCCAGATGTTGATCTGCGGGCTGAGCCGGACTTCGATCAGCATCGGAAAGGCATAGGCCGTACCCGCAATCACCATAGCCAGCAACAGGTCTCGCAGGTCTTTTTCCGTCGTCAAAAGGTTGCGCGCCAACGCGAAATTGGCCAACAGAATGCACTGCATCACCATCATTGCGAAAATGTCCTGCGCATATAGCCCGCGCAGCATATCCGTCACAAAAACAATGGGTTCAGGATTGGTCAGCACCGTTGGGATCGGGGCAAGCACAAAGATCGCAACCAGCGCTTTGCCCAGCATCGTATCTGGCAGCCATTTGATTTTCTGCCGCGCATAGAAAACCGTCAGAACGATCGCCATGATGTTCGGGATCGTCGTCTTATCCAGCGACGGCATAAGCGGAAAGTCAAACTCTGTCGGGTATGGCGGCAACAGAAGATAGCTGGCAAGCACCGACCAGATCAGCGCACGTCCCGGAGGCAGGGCACGAAAGATGCCCAGCATGGCCAAAGGCCACAGCGCCAGTACCAGAAATGCTAAGCTGTTTGGCATGCGTCGACTTGTTTACCTCGGTTACCTGCACAGCCTAAACTTACAAATGGCCGATTTTGAGGCGGCAATCGGATATTTTTCTTACCGCAAAACGTCTTAGTGCCCTGTTGCGTTGACCACGACACCGACGGTTTTGAACATGATGCGCACGTCCGTCGCAAAGGTCAGCGTGTTCAGATATCCCGCGTCAAACTGAGCACGCTCTGAAAAAGAGCTCTCGTTGCGGCTGGAGATTTGCCAAGGGCCGGTGATCCCCGGACGCAGATCATAATAGGCTTCGCTTGGATAGATGGTCTTTTGGTCCACCATGATGGGGCGCGGGCCAACCAGAGACATGTCGCCGATCAGCACATTCCAAAGCTGTGGCAGCTCGTCCAGCGATGTTTTGCGGATCAGGTGGCCAATCGGTGTGATACGCGGATCGTTGAAAAGCTTTTGCTTTTCATGCCACTCGCGCGCCTCTTCTGGGTGCGTGGCCAGATAGTCGGCAAAGATCGCATCGGCATTTGCAACCATGCTGCGCAGTTTCACCATTTTGAACACGCGCCCTTCGCGACCAATGCGTTTCTGGACATAGAACGGGGATTTTCCGTCCAGCGCGACAACTGCCGCCAAGGCGAGAACAACGATGGTGACAGGAAGGGCCAGGATCATCACCGCCAGAATGTCCAGCGCGCGTTTGAAAACGGTGCGATACAGCCCAAGGGACGCATCGCCGCGTTCTTGAACCAAAGCAAAGCTGCCGTGTGCTTGCATGCCCATATTCATCTCTCCAAAGCTCAAACAGACAAAGCTCCGCCACCGCACCCAAAGGGGTGCGTTTTTCACGGAACCTGCTGAAGGGGGTCAAAGCCTGCGATCTGATCCTGTCAGATCAAAGCCAACGAAGACCGCTGTTTCAGCGCCTGTCGAATGTGTTCAACTTGTGTCTAGTTTTACCAAAAATGTCGAAATTCGTCCACGATGCCGAAATCAAGGTTAATTCATAAGTTATTGTTTTTATTGTATTTTCGATATCATCCCATTCAAATCGGGGCAAGATTGACAAATTCGTCCAATTTTTGTCACGCCCTGCGAACCAATAGGGGGATTGAGGAAAATTTGTTCACCTAAGCGCACCAATACTGTTTCCCCAGAAAAATCAATTTTCGAACAATTTGAGCTTTGTTTGCGCAAATCCAGAGGCCCGCAAGCACCGCGCAATTCAGCGTTGTATTTGATTCGCATTATGCTCGCGTCGCGCAAAGAAAAAGCCCCGCACAGGCGGGGCTTCGGGAATAGATATTGGTGTAACGGGGACTAGATCAAGAGCTTGAAATCACGACAATAATCGCCATAGTAACCAAGGCAGAAACAAAGACACCCGTTACCCAGATCATCCGTTTCAGCAGGCGTTCGCGCTTGACGTGAACGTTGGGGATCACGGCCACCGCACGCAACCCAAGCAGCCTCTCAAGCTGTGCTTCGGTGCGGATGACCGGATTGCGCAATTCCATCAAGTAGACCAACGCCATCCCGACCATTAGCGCCAAGACACAGCCCGCGAGCGCAATCTTTTTACGATTGGGCGACACAGGGTCATCGGGCGCGACCGCGCGTTCCAAGATAAAGAAGCTTTCGGACCGTTCGGTTTCCTGCAGCATCAGCCGCATCTCGGCCTCTGCCCTGCCACGCGTGATCGCCTGGTATTGTTCTGTCAGCTGGCGCAGCTCGCGCTCAAATCCGGCGAGCTGACGCTCAAGTTCTGGTGCTGCGGCAATGACCAATTCAACCTGATCGATCCGCGCACGCAGCAGATTGCGTTGTTCTTCCAGCCGCGACACACGATTGGCAAAGACCGTGCTGTTGGCCCGTTGACCTGAATTCAACTCCAGTATCTCGCGCGAGACCACCAGTTCGGCATCCCGAAGGGTCCGCAGTTCTTCGCGTTGCGCCGTGATCCCGGTGCCCAAAGAGGCCGAGTGCTTTTGACGAAACTCTGCGATCTGCGTTTCATAGTTTTGAATGTCCGCGCCGATACGCATCTCTTCGCCTTCGAAAAAGGCCATCGTTTCGCGGGCCCGCATTTCACGACGCGCGCGGTTTTGATCTACGACGTTGTCGACCAGCTCATTGGCCACGGCAGCGGCGAGATCCGGGTTGCCTAAAGCCACTGTGATGCTAAGTGCGGTCGGAATGACATCCGGACGCCAGGCCAAGGCGGGGTCAGAAATTTGTGAGACGGAGGCTGCCTCGCGCAGCGCAGTTACTTTTTTGTTCGGCGTCATCGCGGGCGCATCATCAAACAAATCAAATTCGTCGATAATGCCCTGCAAATTCTCCCGGGCCATCACGCGTTGTTCAATGATCTGCAATTGCTGCAAAATTTGACCATTCGCAGTGGCACCCGTCGATGATGTTTCGATATCCGGCTGTTCAATCTGGATGATCGCCATCGTCTCATAGGTTCGAGGAAGACTTAGGGCGAAAACCAAAGACGCAATCACGCCAACAAACACCACGAACGTCATCAACGTTACGTGGCGCAGAAATGCGCGAAGGATCTCGTCGAGAATAGTCAGCCTAATCATCTGTCGTTGCCTAATCTGCTCTGCCCGATGTGTTCGGGCACATCTTTTGCGGGTATTTCGCCGCAAGATGCACCCGCAATGTGGTTATCCTGTGACCGAATTGGGAAAACTCTCGTCGCTGTGCGACCCTTCGCCAATCCAACAGAAACTAAGGATCTGATCGCCCACCAAGGCCGTCATCCCCTTGAAAATGGTGCCGGCCTCAAAGGGACCTGCGTCTTTCATCAGACGCGCATCAAACCGTCCCTGGCGATCAAAGACCACGCTCAGGTTGTCAAAACCAAAGATCTTGCGGCTGATCACATACTGACACTTATAAACCGCTTCTTTTGCGGCAAAGAAACGACGCGCCACCATGCCACGGCTTTCAAACGGCAGTTGCCGCAGCCATGCCAGTTCTTCTGGGCGGCAGATCTCTTGAAAGAGCTCCGCTTCCACGGGCGTGGATGGTTCGATGTCGACGCCCAGCGCCTTAAAGCGATCCCGCTCTGCGGTCACGGCGATGCAGGCGGTGTCGTCATGCGCGATACTGCCAACAATAGCGCGCGGCCAGATGGGAGCGCGGTCATCGCCCACCGGAATAGCCGATGGCGCACGTCCCAGCGCCAGCAAAGCGCGGCGCGCGGCCATGCGACCGGCGGCAAATTCACGTTTGCGCGCGGGAATGGCCTGCGAAATGGCCCGTTCTTCGACCGGCCACAGCGGGTCAGGCTCGGCTGTCGGTGAGGTAACTGAAACTGCGACACCTGTTGGCAAGACCGCGCGGGCCGCCAGTTCCAGGCGTGAATTATGTCGCATCATCATCGTCATAGCTGTTTCTCCTTGCGAGTGGCACGTAATGCGCGCCGTTTGGACATGGCAGCGTGACGAGCGAGAGACCGCTCGTTCTTTGTTTCCAACACGGTGGTCTCAGACGCCGGAGCAGAATGTGGCGAAACCTGAGGATGTGTTGGTTGTTTTTTGGCCACGCGCCCAGATTCCCTCGAGCCAGTCAGGCTCTCCAGGCGCGCAACGAGGTCTCCCAAAACCGGGAAACGGAAGATATCGGTGATCGACAAAGCTTTGAATCCCAGCTCATCGCGCAAAGCGCGATGGGTTTGCACGGCCAAAAGGCTGTGCCCTCCAAGGTCAAAGAAATTGTCTTTCAGTTGCACCGCATCCGTCCCAAGGACGCGGCACCACACCGATGCAATCGCCGCCGCGAAATCCGTCTGCGATGCAGAGTCGTCAGACATATTTGGCGCGGGATCTGTTTGCGACGTCGCCTTCGCCGGTGGC
>NZ_CAXREH010000224.1:0-9765 GCF_964229375.1 Cognatishimia sp. | reverse complement strand
TCTCGCCTCCAAGCTCGAAGAGAACAATCGCACCCTTTGGGTAACCGAAGAAATCACGACGCTGACGTCGGCAGACACCTATACGTTGCTGCCGGAAGACGCGTGGCAACGTGTGAAAACACGCACGACTGCGCCAAAGTTTCTGGCCATCGTGCGCGAGCTGGCCAGATTTCGCGAATCTTATGCCCAAGAGCGCAACGTTCCGCGCAATCGTGTGTTCAAAGATGATGCTCTGATCGAGATGGCCTCGACCAAGCCAGCCTCGATTGCGGATCTTGGCAGGTCGCGCCTGTTGTTGCGTGAGGCGCGCAAAGGGGACATCGCCGACGGAATCCTTGCGGCCGTCAAAGCAGGCATCGAGTGCCCGCCTGCGAAAATGCCGAAAGTCTCGAACACCAAAGACAAATCGCAGGTGAACCCGGCATTGGCGGATCTGTTGCGTGTTTTGCTGAAAGCCAAGACCGAGAAATCCGGAGTTGCGTCCAAACTGATCGCGCCGACCTCTGATCTGGATCGTTTGGCGTCTGGGGAACGCGATGTTCCAGCTTTGTCAGGCTGGCGCCGTGAAGTCTTTGGCGAGGACGCACTGCGACTGTGTGACGGCCAGATCGCTCTGACCGCCAAAGGCGCAAATATCAAAATTATCAAATTGTCCTAAGGCGATAGGCCGACATGGCCTAGCGACGGGATTGCAGCGTCTTGTTCGCGCCAACGACACGGATCGTGCGGACACTCGCCAGTTGCTGATTGGTCAGAAACGCAGCTGCTGTGATTTCACGCGAGCGTGCAGGGCCCTGACGAAAGCCCGGAGGTTGAACCGCCAAAAGCGTATAGGTCAAAACGCCTTTAACGGGGATCAAATCCTCGTTTTCAGGCTCGAGCCGCACATCAAATGACCCTTGGCTAGACGCAACACCTTTGACCCGAACGATGGCACCGCCAGCGACACGCTCGATTTTCAATGTTGTCAGATCGGCGACCGGTGTGCCCCGATAAGTCACGGGCTCTCTGTTCAGAATAGAGTCTTTCTTGACCGGGATAAGGGGGTTCACCTCTTCTTCAGAGGTTTCGACGGTCTCGGATCCGCCAAACCAGTTGAAAGGATTGATCGCCGAGTCCCGTACACGCCCACAGGCCGTCAGTGTCAGCGTCGCAACAAGCAGAATTCCGAGTGTCTTTTTCATAGAACTGCCATCTCCCTTAATCACATACCGAGTTAACGCATTGCTGCCGCGTTGAAAAGCCGCTTGCTGGGGGCTGGACGTTTTCCTCTTGGGGACATAGGTGAGAGGCAACAGAGGAAAACGACTATGGCCACCGAAGCATTCGAAGAAATCGTCGAAGATTTTGAGTTTATCGAGGACTGGGAAGAGCGCTATCGCTATGTGATCGAGCAGGGGAAAGCGCTGGATCCCTTGGATGACGCACTCAAAGTGCCTGCCACTAAGGTTGACGGCTGCGCAAGCCAGGTCTGGCTGCATCCAAAGGTCGAAAACAACACGATGTACTTTGATGGCGACAGCGATGCGATGATCGTGCGCGGCCTGATCGCAGTTTTGCGTAAACTGTACAACGGCTTGTCACTGGATGAGGTTCTAGCGGTGAATGCGCGCGACGAGCTTGAGCGTCTGGGGCTGAACGAACATCTGTCTTCGCAGCGGTCTAATGGTTTGAAGTCAATGATCGAACGCGTTCGTTTGATCGCGTCACGTGGCTAGCGCAGCCTCATTTATCACATCAATAACGCCTGATTGTTATTATTTATCAGAGGCTTTTGTGGAACTTTTATAGTGCCGCAATACGTATAACCGAATGGCGCTGGCCAGCCCTGCATCCAAGTCACGTGATGCATCAATTTCGGCGGCCAGTGCGTTAATTGCCAAGCCTTTTTCATCAGCAATTTCGCGAAACGACACCCAGAAAGCGTCCTCGAGCGACACACTGGTGCGATGCCCCTTAAGCGTCAAAGATCGCTTGATCGGTCTGCTCATGGTTCACGCTTATGGCCGTCCAGATGTTGGATCGCCTTGTCTGATTGCTGAGTGTCGCGCAGTTTCTCGGCCTTTGAGCGTCCGAATTTTGCGCTGTTTTCATTGGCGCGGACCTTTTTGTCAGCCCGCGCCTTTTCTTTTCGAAACCGGTTAAGATTGACCGGCTTAGACATTAGTCTTTTGGACCGATCATTTGCTCAGGACGCACGACCGCATCAAAGGTCGCCTCATCCACGAACCCAAGCTTGACGGCCTCTTCTTTCAAAGTGGTGCCGTTCTTATGCGCCGTCTTGGCCACTGTCGTTGCGTTGTCATAACCAATTGTTGGCGCCAGCGCGGTGACCAGCATCAGAGATTCTTTCATCAGCTTGTCGATGCGGGCTTCGTTGGCCTGAATGCCGTTCAACATACGCTCGGTAAAGCTGTCGGCAACGTCGCCCAACAGCTGGATCGATTGCAGCAGGTTGTAAGACATCATCGGGTTATAAACGTTCAGCTCGAAATGGCCTTGCGAGCCAGCAAACGTCATCGCCGCGTTGTTGCCCATGACATGCGCGGCAACCTGTGTCATCGCTTCGGCTTGGGTTGGGTTGACCTTACCTGGCATGATCGATGAGCCCGGCTCGTTTTCAGGCAGGATCAATTCACCCAGACCAGACCGCGGGCCCGAGCCCAAGAAGCGGATATCATTGGCGATTTTGTACATCGCGCCAGCAACCGTCGCCAAGGCACCAGACATGAACACCATTGCGTCATGGGCCGCCAGGCTTTCAAATTTGTTCGGGGCCGTGACGAACGGCAGGCCCGTGATCTCTGCCATATTGGCCGCGACGGTTTCACCCCAGCCTTTCTGAGTGTTCAGACCTGTGCCGACCGCTGTGCCACCTTGCGCCAGCTCATAGATGCCGGGCAGGGCGGCTTCGACACGCGCGATGCCCTGACGGATCTGGTGCGCATAGCCACCAAACTCCTGACCCAGTGTCAGCGGCGTCGCATCCTGGGTGTGAGTCCGGCCGATTTTGATGATGTCTTTGAACTGCTCAGATTTGGCTTCCAGACCTTCGGCCAGTTTGGTCAGGCCAGGCATCAGCACGTCACGCACAGACATCGCCGTCGCGATATGCATTGCAGTCGGGAATGTGTCGTTTGAGGACTGCCCCATATTGCAGTGGTCGTTGGGGTGCACTGGGTCTTTTGAGCCGATAACGCCGCCCAGAATTTCGATCGCACGGTTCGCGATGACCTCGTTTGAGTTCATGTTGGACTGGGTGCCAGAGCCTGTTGGCCAGACCACAAGCGGGAAGTTGTCATCAAACTTGCCCTCAAAAACCTCGCCAGCCGCTTGGATCACCGCATCGGCAATGGTTGCATCCATTTTGCCCGAGGCTTTGTTGGCCTGCGCACAGGCTTTTTTGATGACGCCCAAGGCACGCACGATGGCGACAGGTTGTTTTTCCCAGCCGATCGGGAAGTTCATGATCGAACGTTGAGTCTGTGCGCCCCAATATTTGTCAGAAGGAACCTCAAGTGGGCCAAAGCTGTCGGTTTCGGTGCGGGTGTCGGTCATCAGAGCCTCCGGATCAATTTGGTTATGAGTGTCATACCGCCTCATGCCAAAAGCGCAATGGCAGGAAGGCCATGCAACGCAGTGTTAGCGTCAGCATTGCCGATTTCACGGATTTTTGAGCAATTTGAAAGCGCTCGCAGGCTCTGGGACACGGGCGCGCGGCCTGCAAAGGGCTTATTTCTTGCGAAAACTGTCCAGGCTGACCACATCGGCATCACCGCTGGCGTCTTCGGTTTCGACCTCAACGATATCCAGCTCTTCTTCTACCTCGACGTGATCTTCGGCCTCGACCTCTTCGATCTCGACCTCATCATCGCCCTGGCTTTCAAACCGAAGCCCAAACTCGACAGACGGGTCGACAAAGGTTTTGATAGCATCAAACGGGATATACAGAGGCTCTGGTGCGTCGCCGAAATTCAACGTGACAGAAAACCCTTCGTCGGTGATTTCCAGATTGTCGAACCAATGCTGCATGACGACGGTCATATCGCTTGGATATCGATCCATCAGCCACTGCGCGATATTCACATCGGGGTGGCGTGTATCAAAGGTGATAAAGAAATGATGCTCTCCGGGCAGGCCGTTGTCGCGCACATCTTCCAGAACTTCTTGAATAAGACGCCGCAGCGCGCGGTGCATCAAATTTCCATATTCAATCGTCTGCGTCATGACCCACCTTGAAGTTAACTTTCATCGTCAAACATAAATAGTTTTTCCCGAAACGGAAGATCAGCCGTGCGCCAATTCCCTAAAGAAGTGCAGCCCCGCAAGCGATTGCCGTTGTGATAAGCAAAACCCAGCCCAAGGGCCAGCGCAAGCCCAAAAGCAGAATGCCCGCCAGACACATCAATCCAAAGGCGACAGGATCGAAACTTTGGATGTCGGGTCTTAGGCCAAGGCCCGATTGCGACACAGCGCCAAACAATACATGCAGAGCAAACACCAGTGACAGGTTCAGAATAACCCCCACGACCGCCGCAGAAATTCCCGTTAGGGTCGCCTTTAGCGTGGGTTGCGCCAACACGCGATCAAGGTAAGGGGCGGCGGCAAAGATCCAAAGAAAACAGGGCACAAAGGTGCACCACAGGGTCAACGCACCAGCGGCAAGCATCAGGGGAACGCCACCTTGTTTAAAGCCCGCAAGCAGGCCGACAAACTCTGTCACCAGAATAAGCGGGCCCGGCGTGGTTTCCGCCAGCCCTAGCGCGTCGATCATTTCGGTGGTTGTGATCCAGCCCAACTCTACACTGACCGTCTGTGTCATATAGGCCAGCACCGCATAGGCGCCGCCAAAGGTGACGACAGCGAGTTTTGAAAAGAACAATCCGATGTCCAACAGAAACGTTTGATCGATCACATAGACCAACAGCAATGGGGCGCTCCATAGGCCGATCCAGAGCGGGATGTGCCAAAGCCCGTGACCTGACGGGGCGGGGGGCTTTTGATCACCTGATGCGGTTTCGCGGAACACCACAACGCCAAGCAACCCTGCCACAAGCAGAATGAAAACAAAGCTGACATTCGCTCTGTAGATCGCGAGGAACGCCAGCCCCGCGATGATCCATGCGGCGCGCCCAGTCAGCGCTTTCTGGCTGACCTTCCAAAGCGCCTGCACAACAATCGCGATGACCGCAGCCTTGATGCCGACAAAGCCTGCCTGAACAAGCGGCACCTCGGCCAGCCAGATATAAAGAAAGCTCAGAGCCAGAATGACCAAGGCGCCCGGGAGAATGAACAACAGCCCAGCAATCAGTCCACCCAGCGTTCCGCGCAATTTCCAGCCGGTATAGGTGGCGAGTTGCATGGCCTCGGGCCCGGGCAAGAGCATACAGAAACTGAGCGCGCCCAGAAAATCGCGATCCTTGATCCAGCCGCGCGTATCAACGAGCTCTTTGTGCATCAAAGCGATCTGCGCCGCAGGGCCACCAAAAGACAGTAGGCCAATGCGCCCAAACACGCGAAACAGATCGGATATAGAAGGAGAAACCGTGGTCATACCGCCCCTCATGCCGCATCAATATTACAGAGGTTTGACAGCAGATAACCGGTTGTGAGGAAAATGAAAATGTAGGTTTCTGTTGCCAGGTACCTACGAACCCCGCCTGACGCAGCTAGGCGCCAGGGCTTAAGATTTCAGTATCTCCGGTCGCTTACGCGGCCATTGCTACTGGAGCACGATTGTCATTTGCAATTGTACAGTTTTCGCCGATAACGGTGGCAGACAGCCGAAACAAAGCTAACCCCTTTAGACGTTCGTCGATCCTATTTCGGCCCCATCAACAACGCATCTATCGCAGATGCGCTCTTGGTGGAGCCGCCGGGTACCGCCCCCGGGTCCGATCCGCTTATTACGAGCGCGTTTATGTCCATAGTCCCCGAAAGGACAAACCCTATATAATTGCGCGGCTTGGCTAATGGAAGGGGAGAAATCTTTTAAAAGATTTCGATGTCGTTTTCTTTCAAAGAAAACTTAGGTTACGCGATCCGCTTGATTGGCGCGGCATTGCAAAAGACGACAATCTGGCCGGAGTTTTCATAGGCACGATACCCACGCCGCCGCACCTCGGCCAGAAACAAGGCCAGTCCGCAGAACCGTTCGATATCCCGCAGTTTGCGGCGCACAACAAATCCGTTCTGCGCAGATTTCGACGCAAAGAACGCATGTATCCATTGATGAGGATCAAGAGGAGAACCAGACATAGTTCCCTCAAAGCAAAAACCGGTTAACAAATCCCTAGGATTTCTTGCGTTCCGAGCGCGCCTTGGCAACGTTGTCCTTCAGTTGCAGAGTATACGCGCTGAGTTCACCAAGTTTCGCGTCAACAGTATCAGCATCGCGGTTTTCAACCGCATCCGCAATCGCCGTATGCAATTCGATGATCTTCTCGCGAGACCGCGCAGAAAACGTGATCATATTCATCAGGGGCTGCGTGGCCTCGACCGCTCCGGCCAATTGATAGGACAGAACATCGTTTCCGGCGCTGTCGACCAGCGCGCGGTGGAACGCCACGTCTGAATCGCAAAAGCTCTCGTCCGACAGGCCGGGCTGACCCTGTCGATAGATCTCGACCCGCATTGTGGCCAGATGGTCCGCGGTACGGCGATGGACCGCCAAAGGCGCACACGCGCGTTCCAGTGCAAAGCGGGCTTCACAAGCGGTTTGAAAATCCACCTCATTCATCGACATGAGCAGGGTAGAGGTCGTCACGTGATGCCCGCGCGCCTGATCATAACTCAACCGATTGACAAACGCCCCGCCAGACGCGCCGCGCTGGGTGCGGATCAGGTTTTGTGCGGCCAATCGTTTCAATGCCTCGCGCACAGTAGAGCGAGACACTGCAAAATGCTCGCAAAGCTCGGTTTCTGATGGCAATCTGTCATCAACGCGCAAGGTGCCGGCCATGATCTCTTCGCGAATGGCTTTCGCGATTTGGATCGACAGATCGGCTTTTGACGTTGGGTCTATTTTCATTTGTCAGACATTTAAATGTTGGCGCTGTAATAATTGTCTGACATTAATGGGCGGAAGATTCAATATTTTTGGGATGGCAAAAGTTGGGTAGCCTCGTCACACATATGAGCCGCAGTCTGCTTTGGGTTGGATTTTTTGCACTGATCCTGGTGGCCTGGTGGATGATGTACGTCATGGCGATGGACATGGATCTGGATTTCCTTGGGCGCCCCGGTCCTATGGGCCAAAACATGGCGGCAATGGATCCACGGATGCCAATGTACATGCCGATGGCGAACTTTGGTCCGCTGTTTGGCATGTGGGCTGCGATGATGGCTGCGATGATGCTGCCAACGCTGATCCCGACAATGCGCGCGTACAGTGACCTGATGCGTACGGCGAATGGCACAACCGGCGGGCTTTATGGCGTGGTGCTGGCATATTTTCTGATCTGGGTTCTGTTTGCGGCGGCGATCGCAGGTTTGCAACTGATCCTGTTGTTTGGCGGCGTGATTGACATGCTTGGCATCGCACGGTCGCCCTATGTTGCGGCAGGGTTGCTGATCGCGGTTGGTGCGTTTCAATTCACCCGAGCCAAAGAAATCTGCCACGGCGTCTGTCACAGCCCGACGATGTATTTCATGACCCGCTGGGATCCGAGTTTTGTAGGTGGCCTTAAGATGGGCGCAGGGCTTGGCGCCTATTGTGTGGGCTGCTGCTGGGGATTCATGTCTTTGGGATTCGTCGGAGGTGTGATGAACTTGGCTTGGATGGGCCTCGCGACCCTCTTCATGATTTTGGAAAAACTGCCTCAGGTCGGTCATGTTGTGACCAAACCGATGGGCGTACTACTCATTCTTGCGGGGATTTTGCTGATTGCAATGCCGCAGCTTGCATACGGAGGATAATTCATGGCGCCGAAGAAAAGACCTGACGCTGATCGCTTGCCGATTTCGCAGCGGATCGACAACCGGATGGACAATCCGAAACGCCGCCGCCTGGCCCCGACAGATTGGGCCATTAAAGGCGAGCTGTTTCTGAACTGCTCATGCGATTTGTTCTGCCCCTGCGTTGTTTCGCTGGGCAAGCACCCACCAACCGAAGGGCACTGCCACGCATGGATGGCAATCGCAATCGACGAAGGCCACTATGAAGGCGAAGACCTGTCTGGCCTGAACATCGGCCTGCTGGTCGACATTCCGGGGCGTATGGCTGAGGGCAACTGGAAGGTTGCGGCCTATGTCGACGAGCGCGCAAGCGGCAAGGCCTATAACGGGATTTTGCAGATTTTCTCGGGACAGGCGGGTGGCACCACAGGTCTGTTCACAATGCTGGTGTCCGAAATCATCGGTGCAGAGCGTGAGAAAGTCGAGATCGTGCGCGAAGGCAAGCGCCGCGCGATCTATATCGGCCGCAAGATTCAGGGCGAGATCGAACTGATGGAAGGCGCGGATCCGGATCATCCTGTGATGATTTCCAACTCGAAATACTGGATGGGCCCCGACATTATCGCGGCGCGCGGTCTGAAATCCCGTGTGCGTGACTTTGGGCGCGTTTGGGATTTTGGTGGCAAATCCGCCGAAGTCTGCCCCATCGATTGGTCCGGCCCTAAATAGGGTCATTGTCTGACACGCCTGCGCTTTTGGGAGATTGCAATGGCAGAAATTTCACCATCCCGCCGTCTGCGGCGAACCCCGTTTTCCGCAGGCGTCGAGGCTGAAGGTGTCAAAGCCTATACAGTCTATAACCGCATGTTGCTGCCTACGGTTTTTGAAAGTCCCGAGGCCGACTATCACCACCTGAAGGAACATGTTCAGGTCTGGGATGTGGCCTGTGAACGACAGGTCGAGCTGCGCGGGCCGGATGCTGGCAAACTCATGCAAATGCTCACGCCGCGTGATCTGCGCGGAATGATGCCCGGTCAGTGTTACTACGTTCCGATTGTGGATGAGACAGGCGGCATGTTGAACGATCCTGTTGCGGTAAAACTCTCCGAGGATCGCTGGTGGATTTCGATTGCCGACAGTGATCTGCTGTATTGGGTCAAAGGCATTGCCAACGGCTGGCGGCTGGATGTTCTGGTCGACGAACCTGACGTCTCGCCACTTGGTATTCAGGGGCCAAAGTCAGATGACCTTTTGGCGCGGGTCTTTGGTGACTCTGTGCGCGACATCAAGTTCTTTCGCTTTGGCTGGTTTCAGTTTGAGGGGCGCGATCTGGCGATTGCGCGGTCTGGCTATTCCAAGCAGGGCGGCTTTGAGATCTATGTCGAAGGCTCTGACCTTGGCATGCCGCTTTGGAACGCCTTGTTTGAAGCGGGTCAGGATCTGAACGTCCGTGCGGGCTGTCCGAACTTGATCGAGCGGATCGAAGGCGGGCTGCTGAGCTATGGCAATGACATGACCGATGACAACACGCCACATGAATGCGGGTTGGGCAAGTTCTGCAATACACATACTGCGATTGGCTGCATCGGCCGGGACGCCTTGTTGCGCGTCGCCACCGAGGGTCCGGTGCAACAGATCCGCCCGATTTCCATTGGCGGCGACAAGGTACCGGGCTGTGATCGCCCGTGGCCAGTTTATGCGGATGGCAAAAGGGTCGGCCAGGTGACTTCCGCCGCGTGGTCGCCCGACTTTGAGACGAATGTGGCAATCGGCATGATGCGGATGACCCATTGGGACGCGGGCACCAAGGTCGAAGTGGAAACGCTGGATGGAATGCGTCCGGCGGTGGTCGAAGAGAGTTTTTGGATT
>NZ_CAXREH010000223.1:0-13861 GCF_964229375.1 Cognatishimia sp. | reverse complement strand
TCAGGTGAATCTTGCTCATGCAGGCCACCCCATTGTGCCGGTTGCAAACAGGTCCGCAGACATCGGCTCCGCGTTTTCGGCAATCGTAACGCGCCCGCCCGAGGCGGCCACGATGTCGCGATCGGGATCGATCCCGGGCATGATTTCAAAGGCTTCCAGCCCCGTCTCGGTCAGGCGCATCACGCAGCGTTCTGTGATATAAAGAACCTCTTGACCCAAGGTGCGCGCGCGGTTGCCAGAGAAGGTCACATGCTCGACCTCTTGGACAATCTTAGAGAACTTGCCCGGCGCTTTGATGTTGATGCCTTGGTCCGTCATTTCGACCTGAGCACCGGCCTCAAACCAGCCAGAGAATACAATTTTCCTGGCCCCAGACACGATGTCGACGAAGCCGCCACAACCTGCGGTCAGATAGGGTTTCTTGGCCAGCTTCGAGACGTTCACATTGCCTTGCACGTCGATCTCGAGGAATGACAGGAACGAGACATCAAACCCGCCACCCTGAAAGAAGATGAACTGCTGCGGTGACGGTACAAACGCGTCAGCATTTGACGCACAACCGAAAGCAAAGTCGGTCAACGGCATTCCCCCGACAGCGCCTTGCTCGATGGCCCAAGTCACCGCTTCGGGGTGGCCTTCTTCCAGCAAAATGCGGGGCACTTTCGCGCTGATTCCAAAGCCAAGGTTGGCGGTCATGCCCGGCCGCAATTCCTTGGCGGCACGGCGCGCGATGACTTTCTCGATGTCATGCTCCGCCAGCGCAAAGCTGTCCCAGGGGCGAATGATCTGCCCCGAAATGGCGGGATCGTATTGGGTTTCGCATGTCTGCTTTTGATCAGGGTCAACTACGACACAATCAACAAGATGCCCCGGCACGCGCACATCATGTGGACGCAACGACCCGCGTTTTGTCACACGGCTGACCTGCGCGATCACAAGGCCCCCGTGGTTCTTGACGCAGATCGCCTGCTCTAGCGCGCCAAGATAGGCGCCTTCGTTTTCATACGTAATATTGCCAAATTCATCCGCCGTAGTGCCGCGAATGATCGCCACAGACGGCACGATATTTGGAAAATGCAGCCAGTCGTCACCGTCAAACTCGACGCGTTTCACAATCGGGGCCTCGGCCCCCTTTTCGTTCATCGCACAGCCTTCGCGTCGCGGATCGACAAAGGTCTCCATGCCGACTTTCGTCAACACGCCCGGGCGGTTGGCGGCGGCTTCGCGGGTCATGTCAAATAGAACACCCGATGGCACGTTATAGGCGGCCACACGGTTTTCCACGATCATCTTCCAGATTTCGGGCATCGGTTTGTTTGACGGGCCTGACGGATATGATCCGCCAAGAATACGTGTCAGAAGGCCGTCCTTGGCAATGTAGTCAACGCCCTTAACGCCATACATATCGCCCGCAGCGATTGGGTGGATCGTGGTCAGATCACGCGGCAATTGTTCTTCATCAAAGCGGTCCCCAAGAGCACGTAGAACGAAATCGGGACAGCCGAGGGCTGAGGATGACGACACCGTCACAATCGCCCCGCTTTCAATTTTTGCCACCGCATCGCGCGCGCTGAGAACCTTGCTCATGAATAGCCTCCCAAGGTCAGAACCAAGAACGCCCGCCTTGCAGCTTCAGCGATCACATCGGGTGCAGGTGCCATTGTGATTCTGAATATTGGAACGTTCCAAAATCATATACTAGAACGTTCCAAAAAGAGTCAATAGACCGTTATTAATTCCCCAGCGGATTTAGAGATGAACAGCGATTGCCCAGACCACGCCCGCGTTATGGGCCCCGTTGTTTGAGCAGAAGAAACGGGCGCATTGCGCCTTAGGCGGTGGCGTCGACCGTTTGATACAGCTCGATCGGCAACCCATCAGGATCGGCAAAGAACGTAAAAAACGCGCCCGTGTAAGGATCTGTCCGAGTGCCCTCGCAGGCGATGTCCTGCGCCTTAAGGTACCTGACCCAGTCCGCCACACTGTCTACGCGCAACGCAAGGTGACGCAGACCGGCGGCCTCGGGATAGCTGGGCCGCGCAGGCGGGTTTGGAAACGAAAAGAGTTCGATTTCAACGCCACAGGGCGCCAGCAGATCAATCTTCCAGGACTGGCTGTTGTCCCGATAGTTTTCCCGCCGCACGCTGAAGCCAAGAATGTCTGCAAAAAAGGACTTTGAGCGTTCAATATCGGTCGCAATGATCGCCACATGATGAATCCCCGAAAGGGACGGCCTCGGAATATGAGACATAAGGTTCTCCAGCTGTGTCAGGCGCGCCTTATCCAAAGTCAAACACGCGCCGATTACAACGCCTATCTCAGGGGGATCGGGTCGATGACCTCTTGCGCAATTTTTTCGACCTCGCTGAACCGCGGCCCATAAAGCGCGCGATTTAGGCTGATCGATTTGCCAACAGCATAGCGGCTGTCGATGATCAACCATGTCCCGTCTACCTCGCTGAGCGTCGACAAAACCTTGATGCTTTCATTCACCACACTGCCACCCGACAGCAAAGTGGACTCGTGCACGCAGAGCATCTGATCATTCGCAAACAAATGCGCGGCCAGAATACGGCGCCGGGATTCGGTGACCTTCATCGCGCGATACCGCCAGCGCACGCGATCAAACATTTCGCGGTGTTGATCGTGGCTGGCCACAGACACCTCGCCAAGCTCTGTCTGAATCGTAAAAGGGATTCGGAAAAAGCGGGCATAACCGTCGTAGTCCCCCGCCAGAACAGCAAGTCCTGTTCCTTGGATGATCGGCTCGACAATGGCCAGCGCACAGGCATCGATATGTTGAAACGTCATGTATACAGCTCTGTTTACGAAAGCTAAAAATCGGTCAGCATCGCGGCAATCTATCTAGACCACCCGCCATCTAGGTTACGCCTTTCGTCCCTATTTAAAAGCCCTTTCGTATAGTTTCATTTATGCTTATTATACACCACATAGTTACGTTAAACGTTTAGCTCCCCGTTGTTTGGTGGAGGGTGTTTTGGTTGAAAAAGTGTCAATCCTAAGCCATGTCCGAGAGATGTTCGGATCCGAAGTTGCCGCGCTCAGCCGCAACGACCTTAGGCCGGGGTATTTCACCCATCTGCTCAGCGCAGCCTATACTGAAACCATCGAAAGCTTTGACGCGGTTGACTATGGCACGACCTGTTGCGCCGCCGTCGTAAAGACCGCAGCCCCCGTTGTCATTGACGACACAAACGATCTGAGCAACGGGCCCATTTGCCCAATGATGCAGGCCGAAGGCCTTAAATCTTATCTAGGCGTGCCCGTCTTTCTCAACGGCGTCGCAATCGGCGCTCTTGAAGTGATGCATAGGCATCCAAATCCCTGGAAGAAGCACGACATCCTCTCTCTGATCAAACTCGCACGGGTGGCCGAAGCCTTTTTGGACACACCACGCAGCGCACTGAACGCTACCAGATTGCGCGTTGTCACCTAGGCAGAAAACGATGTGTGTCCTTGAATGGGCCGTTCGGTTAGCAGATAGTTCGAGCTAAACATCAAACGTGACGATCGCGAGGGCCGAGATCGCCAGATGATCGAAAACTTCCGCTTCTTTGGTGGGCCACATGTGGCGATCATTACCACCGAGGCGGAACTTGGCCCCTATGGCGCAATGGACAGTGGCGGCTTCATAGCTCTCTTCTCTCTTGCCGCGCGGTCAAAGGGTATCGCGAACGTGGTCCAGCCCTCGCGTAAGCGGACGCAATCGAGCCCATCCGTTCGGTTAGCCACGTAGCCGTTTGCGCAATCCCCCAAACCCGAAGCCCTGACTGGCGAAGGGCGTTCAATCGTAACTTACCCTTTGATTGTTAACCATCAAAGGGGGCAGATATGCCAACAGAGACGAATGCGCCGGAGACCAATTCGGTGCCGCCGCCTAGTGTGACGTTCCTAGGAGGGTCAGCGGGTTTCCGAAGCACTGTCGGGATGTACAAAATCGCCGAGAATGGGCTGATCTATGATGTGACATTGCTTTTCGCTGACGCATCGGCTGGTGAGGATGCTTTGGTTGCAGGGGCCTCCTCCGTAGAGCTTGATGTCAGCGCGGGTGATCACATCGGCTTCTTTATGTTGCCGGACTCCTTCACGCTGAATGAGGATCCCTCTGTCTTTGCAGCAGACCGGTACGAGCTACGCGATTGGGGAGGAAGCTTAGGCAACATCTATGAAGATACCGCCCTACGCCTTTACGCAATTGATGAAACGACCAACGAGGAAACGCTGGTCGAGGCGCGCTGGAATGCGGCCACATGGCACATGCATCACAATGCAGATGTCGGCATTGGTTTGAACTCTGATGGCGTCGATCACGTCCGGGGTCTGCGCGAGTATGACAACAGCATCACCATCGGGTTTTCCGACACATACGGCAACAGCGCGGGATCACATGAGAGCATCCTGCTGAACGTGAACCTAAGCGACAGCGGCGCATATATCGAAGACGATGATATCGTCAGCGACGCCGACCAGACCGAGCATAATTGGATCGCGCCGGTGGAAATCGCCGAAGGATTACCGGAAGTTCCCCTGGCCGTTAGATCCACGTCGCAACCTCCGGAATACGACGTAGAGTCCGATTTCGGCGGGACGCATGAAACAGCCCCTGCGACGGTCACCTTTATGGGAGAGAGCGCGGGCTATAGAAACACCTTTGGTGTCTACAAGATCGACGACGTCGGGATGATCTATGATATCCAGATCGTCTTTGCCAATGCGTCTAATCAGGGCAGTGGCGGTAGTTTGATTGCTGGTGAGTCGACGGTCGAGATCGATGCAGGCCCCGGCGACAACCTTGGGTTCTTCATCCTGTCAGATGGATGGGGTCAAAACGGGGACAAATCCGTTTTTGACGCCGACAGCTATGTCTTCCGTGACTGGGGTGGTGGCGAAGGCAATATTTACTGGAGCACCGGGCTCAGGCTTTTCGCTGTGGACGAGGACACCGGCCAGGAAACTCTTGTAAACGCGCGGTTCAATGCTGCCACCTGGCATATGCATCACAAGCCCGAAGATGGCATCGACATGAATGTCGACTACTTCGACCACCTGCGGGGCCAGCTGAAATATGATGGCAGTATCACCGTCGGGTTCGAAGACATTCGCGGTGGCGGGGATCGTGACTTTAACGATGTCATGTTCAACATCAATCTCGGCGACAGTGGCGCCACGATTGACGACGAAAACATCCTGTCGGGCGCAGATCAGCATGAGCATGGTTTTGTCACAGACGATGGAGAAGCCGCGCAGGCCAAAGTCACATTCCTGAGCGAAACGGCCGATTACAAGAACACAATCGGCATGTACAAAATCGCTGAGGACGGCACGATTAGTGATGTCAGCCTGCTGTTTGCCAATGCGTCAAAGTACGACAGCGGCGGCGAGCTGATCACTGGTGAATCCAGTGTCGATATCGACGTCGGCCTGAACGACCAGCTTGGTTTCTTCATTCTTCCAGACGGCTATGCGCGCAACAGCGATAAGTCGCTATTTGACGATGGAACCTTTGTCCTGCGCAATGCAGATGGTGAAATCGGGAACGTCCTAAACGACCAAGACCTATCCCTTTATCGGGTCGATGAGGAAACCGGCGAAGAAGTCCTTCTTCGCGCACGCTATGGCAACACCACATTCCACATGTCGCATGACGACGCGCGCGGAATATCCATGAACTCTGATGACTTAGATCACAGCCTTGGCGAAATGCGGGATGGCAATAAGGTCATTTTGGGCTTTGAGGACATTCGCAACAACGGCGATTGGGACTTCGATGACGTGGTTATCCAAGTCGAGCTTTCCTCGACTGGGGCGCAGGTTGCCGAACAGAACCTCAAGTCTCCTGATGACACCACCCAAAGTGACGTCGGATGGATATTTGCCGAGAACGATGATGTCTTCGATAATCAGCCATGGCCGGGTGAAAACGATCGTATCTACAACGATGGCGACGCCCCAAATCTGGATGCGTTGTCAGGCGATGATTTGATCTATGGCGACGACGGCGCCAATGTCCTTTACGGCAATTCTGGCCACGACGTGCTCTTGGGGCATGGCGGAGACGACCAGCTGCTGGGCGGCGGCGGCCGTGACCACCTGAACGGTGGATTGGGCAACGACCAGATGTCGGGCGAAGCTGGCCGAGACTTGCTGTGGGGCCAACATGGTGACGACACTCTGGACGGCGGCGGCGGAGCTGACAAGCTCTGGGGCGGTGCTGGCGCGGATGTGATCCAAGGTGGCTCCGGTGACGATCGTCTTTATGGCAATCTGGGCGATGACGTTCTGCAAGGCGGAAGCGGCGCCGACTGGCTGTTTGGGGGAGAAGGATCAGATACCTTTATCTTTGATTTCTCCGACATCGACGGCTCGGCGGATACAATCGGGGATCTGACCCTGGCGGGCGAAGACCGAGATTCCATCGATCTTCAGCTGCTGAACCTGTTGTCCGAAGGCGAAACCGTAGGCGACTGGATTACCGCAAATGCGACGCAGAACGACGCGGATGTCGAGCTCGATCTTGGCGGCAGCACTCTGGTCCTGCAAAACGTTGGGTCGTTGGAGACGGCCAGCTATCACCTGGAGCAGGTTCTGATCTGCTAGCCCCCGAGCTTGAAGCAAAAAACAAAAGGCACCCAGCATTTGGGTGCCTTTTCTTTGTCCGCTGCGCCCTGTGCTTCAGGCCAGCGCTTTTGGCCAGCCCAGACGTTACACTTCACGAAACGCGCGATAGAAATAGTCCATGAAGGGTTTGGTCAGGTAGCTTAAAGGCGACCGCTCTGCCGTCTTGAAGAAGGTTTCAACCGGCATACCCGGCAACAGCTTTTGCGACCCAAGCTTCTCGATTTCATGGTCATGCGGTGTGATTTCCGCCTGATAATACGACAATCCAGTAACCTCATCGAAAAAGACATCCGGCGAAATTTTGGACACATATCCAAACAGCTCTGGCGTGCGCCGATGATCAAAGCTCACAAACCGCAGCGAGGCATTCTGACCCAAGAACACATCGTCGATGTGCATCGTTTGAATTCGAGATTTGATGATGAGTTGCTGGTCCTGTGGGACAATCTGCATGATAGGCTGCGCAGGAGAGATCACGGCCTGTTGCGCGAAAACTTGGCTGCCGTGCACCACC
Source organism: Cognatishimia sp. (assembly GCF_964229375.1). Lineage (GTDB taxonomy): Bacteria > Pseudomonadota > Alphaproteobacteria > Rhodobacterales > Rhodobacteraceae > Cognatishimia. Next base: position 6,708 of record NZ_CAXREH010000223.1, on the reverse strand, counting down.
CCTTCGACCGGGCTTTTGATCTCTAGGCTTTCTAGTTTTTTCTCGGTCGCGCGTTGCCGCGCGCGCAGGTCAATTTCCATGTACTCGAGCTCGCGCAAGGTCACGATGGCCTCTTCGCGTCGCTGTGTCGTCAGTCGCATTGCTTCAATCTCAAACGCAGAGATCTGACCGCGAAGCTGGGCTTTGGACGCCTCTAGGCTGCCAATCTGTCCTTTGATTTGCGCAAACTCCCTCTGCAAAGCGGACACACGCGTTGATGCGATGAGCCCCTTCTCTCTGAGGTCCAGTGCCGCCTCCAGATCAACACGCGTCAGCTTCAGTTGCGCTTTAAGCGCGTCCAGCTGCGCACCAAGGCCCGAAATCTGCACATGGGCTTGATTGATTTGCGCCTCCAGCTGTTGGAGCTCGCCTCGGTAGTTTTGCAGGCGTGTGCGAAATAGCGTCTGTTCGCCTTCCGCAAGCTGCTTGCTGGGGATGGGCTGCCCCGCGCCAACAACCAAGGTCATTTCCGAATGGCCATCGCGTTCGGCAGCCAAACGCGCCTTCCGGACCTCGACTTCTGCGAGTTGGGATTTGATCGAGTCCAAGTCCGAGGCAATGTACGTGTCGTCAAGGCGCACCAAAACATCGCCAGCGCGTACAGTGTCGCCATTTCTGGCAAGGATTTGACCGACAACGCCGCCGAAAGCATGCTGAACCACTTGCTGATTGTGTTCCAACTGTATCGCCCCACTTGCGATGACCGCGCCTGATATTCTGGCAGTCACAGCCCAAACTGTCGTTGTGCCAAGCAATAACCCGATGCTCAGAAAACCAACCGCCATGGGTTTTCGCAGACCCCAGTTTCTTGTGTCTTCGGTCATGGATCCTATTCTCCAGCAAAAATTTTTTTCGCGTTTTTCGTGCCACCCATAAGGGATTTCAGCACCCGATCTCTTGGTCCTTCCAAACGGATCGATCCGTTTTCGATCATCACCAGCCGGTCGCATTCCGCGATGGCCATTGGGTGATGCGTCATCAAAATGACGGATCGTTTTGATGCTTTGAATTCACGTATGGTCTTGTTCAGCGCATTCGAACCCACGGCATCCAGCGCTGAATTCGGCTCGTCTAGAACAAGCAAAACAGGGTCATGAAAAAGCGCACGCGCCAATGCAAGCCGCTGCCGCTCTCCGCCGGAAAGCCTGTGACTGCACTCCGTGATTTTTGTATTATAGCCCTCTGGCAGGCCCAGAATTGTATCGTGCACTTTTGCGGATCTGGCCGCCTTGATCACCCCCGCGTCTTCAGGATCTGTTGCCATATGCGCGATGTTTTCCGCAATCGTGCCGTCAAAAAACGTGATGGCTTGAGGCAAATATCCGATGAATTTACCCAAGTCGCCTTCGGGATATTGGCCCAACATCGCGCCACCAAGGCTGACACGACCAAGGGTCGGAGGCGTAATTCCAACAAGTACACGTGCAAGCGACGACTTGCCGGCGCCGCTTGGGCCGATGACACCGATCACTTCGCCGGATTCAACTTCTAGACTTAAATTGGAAAGAACCGCTTCTTTTGTGTCTGGCGCGAAAAAACTCAGGTCAGATACCACGACAGACGCATCGGGCCTCGGCAGAGAAACCCTTTGCGTACTGTGATCGTTATCTTTCAGGGTTTGCTGAATAGCTTTCCATCCGCTGAATGACTTTTGGATCAATGGCCAGTTGCCAATAACTTGCTCGATGGGCGACAGGGCCCGGCCGAGCAAAATAGACCCTGCGATAATCGCACCGGCCGTCATTTCACCTTCAAGCACCAACCACGCGCCCAAAGCCAACATCGCGCTTTGGAGAAACAATCTCAGCGATTTACTTGTGGATGCAAAAGACGCGCTCAGGTCACTGGCTTTCACCGCCGCATCCAAAGATCGGTCACGCACAGTTTTCCACCGCCCCACCAAGTTTGACGCCATCCCTTGCGCGAGAATGAAGTCCTGAGCGCGCACGTAATCCGCGTGCATTCGGTTGGCTTCGTGCGAGTAGCCCGACGACCGCAATGTCATGCGCTTGGTAACAAAGTTGTTGAGTAGCGCAAGGCCAATCAAAGCCGCGGCACCGGCAAACGCCAACCACCCGAGCCACGCGTGAAATACAAAAATCGCAGCAACAAACATCACGGTCCAGGGAACATCAAAGAGGGCGAGAAGGACCTGAGACCCAAAGAAACTCCGTATATTTTCAATATCTTGCAATTGAGATGCCCGATCCACCCTGCCGTCTTGAGGCGCATGAGATGACAACTCGGAACGCAGGATCACGTCGTCACATCGGCTCTGAAAGATCGCACCACACCGCGCCAAAACACGCGCACGCGATGCGTCTAGAAGCAACATCATAAGGTAGAGAAGTGCGACCAAAACAAGCAACGCGACAAGTGTTTCTTTGGACCGCGATGCCAGAACGCGATCATATACTTGGATCATGAACAAAGGCCCGGCCAACATCAGAATATTGACGAAAGCGCCGAAAATCAGAGTGGCCGAAATCGAAGGAAGCAATGTGCTAGCTGGGGTTTTCATTGTCATGGCTTTTGAAATGGACTTCTCAAGGGATCGCGTTCGAAACAACGCTAACAAAGCCAACTGAAGCCATTGATGCCTATTTCGAAGGTGAAGCTATCAAATTTGGGTAGGCCATTGGGACATCGGTATTTCTTCGCGAGGGCTTCACATGGCAAGAACGCAGGCGCGCCTGCATCACGCGAATAGGCGCGCAGAGACTGCGCCGCGCCGCAGGATCAGCGGAACGGTTCTGTAAGAAATCAGGCTTGGAAGTGAGGGTTCCGAACCAAAAATGGGGCGAACAGAGGCGCGGGCGCTTGCGAATTCCCGCACGCTGCGAAAATTTCGAAAGAGCTGCATGGCCTTTTCTCTTCCTCAGAGCGGAGGCCGAGAAATTTCAGCTCATTTGTTTACGCTGCAAAAGGTGTCATTCAACGTTCACGGCCATGAATTTTCTCAGGCAGCAATTGCGACCTAAACGTCCACCCACTTTTCCGCGCGTACCGAGGCAATGACGGCGTCTATAACCTTTTGATTTTCATAGGAACTCTGCATCTCAACCACAGGCTCACCGCCCTCTTTGAAAAGCTTGCTTACGTGTTCTACTTGCAGAGCAAATTGAAACACGTCCTCAAAGCATTTTGTCTCGGCGAGCGTGTTTCCTTTGAAGAGGTAGATGCTCTGAGTGCCTTCGTTAGGCGGATTGAAGGCCTTGGGCACTTCAATTCTTCCTTTCGTTCCGTACACGGTTATGAATTCCGTGCGATCAGCTCTGGTGTTCACATGAAACGACGCCTCAAAATCGCTAAACTGCATCACAGCCGTCGTACTCAGGTCTGACTCCGCGCCTTCGCCAAACTGCATTGTTCCCCAAACACGCGACGGAGTCTGGCCGGAGATCATGCGCGATGCGAAAACCGGATATACGCCGATGTCGCGCAAAGCCCCGCCGTCAGAACGGTTGCGGATATTATCAGGCTGATCCAGAAAATAAGTGAAGCATCCGTCAATCCTTTTGATGGTGCCAATTTCACCTTGATCAATCCAATCGCGAACTTGCTTCCATTGAGGATGATAGGCGACCATAAAGCCTTCGACGACATGGCGACCTGCCTTTGCCGCCGCTTCTTGAATCAAGGTGACGTCAGAGGCTTTCATGGCAAGCGGCTTCTCACACAACACGTGTTTTTGGCGCGAAGTGCCTGCAGGACCGCCTCTAAATGTTGCGCGTTTGGCAAAGGAACATAAACGGCATCGACCTCAGGGTCTGCAAACAACTCTTCGTAACTTCCGTACACTGTATTTGCGCCAAAGGTATCCGCCAAAGTCTGAGCCTTGTCGATCGACCTGCTTGCGATCGCATGCACGTCGGCCGAAGGCACGCGCAACGCCGCCGGAAGAAACATTTTGCGCGCAATCCCTGCCGCGCCAAGCACGCCCCAACGAGTTTTTGCTGTCATTTCAGTGCGTTCCTCTATCAAATATCCGCAGACATGTTTTGAGCGTCTAAGATTGCGGCGACCACCAAGTCGTGGTCACTCACTTGGTCAAGACCCGAAACCGTGGCCGCGCCGACCAAACTTTTGTCTTCCAAGAAAAGTGGGAAACTACCTCCGTGCGAAGCGAATTTGGCTTTTGGCAACTGATACCGTTCCTCAAGCGACGCCCCTTTTTCGCGGCAAAGCACACCCATAAAAAGCGAACTATGGGCGAACCGCAGAACCGTATTTCTTTTTCGCTCAACCCAGTGAAAGTTGTCTTGGCAAGTTCCCGGCAATGCCGCGTGAAAAATCTGCTGACCAAATGCGTAAACATCGACCACAATGGGCAAGTTTTGACGCTCGCCAACAGATTTCATCGCTTCGCCCAAACGCAAAGCGTGCTGATGAGAAAACGTCGAAAACCTCGCCCGTCTTTCCTGATCCAGAAGCTCATCCGAAGTCAATTTTGCTGATACCAACGCGGTCATCCTTGCAGTGTGTCCCACCACAAACACCCTACATTTAGCGCTAACATTTTTCAATTCCCGAAGTTAAAAATGAGCCAAAAATATGAAAAATTATTACAACAAATCAGGAATTTGGCACACTCAATGGCGACCGGACTTATCGCGGACATCGGCGGAACAAATGCGCGTTTTGCGCGGGTCTGCGGCTCTGTGGAACGGGCCTTCCGATACTTCAAAAGGCGGTGGGCATAGCGCTTGGTCGTGAGGACGAAAACAGTGACATTCAATCCATTATGGACACACCCGAAAATGCGACGACACAACAGACGCTCGCGATTTTTCGATCGCATCTGGGGCGGATGGCCGGGGGCAGGCACCGAAAAGGTAAAACAATGGTGGGTAGGCGAAGACTGACTAGGAAGTGCTCTCCCGTTGCCCAGTGAAGGCGCACTTTCCCAGCCTCTCGAACGTTTACTTTCGTATCGGTGAAACAAATCCTGCGAACAACTCTTGAAGTTGCTTTCTACTCGCGTCTCGATTCATGATTCCGAAGCGCGAGAGATGAGGCAACCCAACGATTGTACCATACTCGTGCGTTCCCCTTTGTGCACTTACATTGCCCCATCCAACTTTTTTCCGTTCTAGTCTTGTAACATTCAGGAGTTTACAAACGCTCTTGGTCGCTTGATTTCCCATCGTAACGACTAGAGAAGGGCGAGCAACTTCAAGCACTTCAGCCCATAGGTCTTCGCCAAATCGAACGGAAAATTCTGGGTTGGCAAGTGTCTCCCAGTCAGGAGAGCGAAACGGCACCAAGTTTCCTGACAGAACGTCCTCGGGCCTTTGCTCTAAAAGGGCAAATAACGAAAGCACCTGTTTTTGCAATGGGCTCTGACCAGCTTCGTAGCCCGCCCACCGCTCATCACGGTAAGCACTTCCCTCTGACATCGCGATTTCACCGTGGTCTGCATCAACACTTGAGCCACCCGGGTTTAGGCCAATAAAAGCGACTTCAGCACCTTCCAAGTTCTTGGTTGGACAGCTTAAAAACCGCCATCCCATGGAATTTCCTGACGTCTTGTATGCTTGTTCGATCTTGTCTTGGTAAATTCTAGCGCGCACGAAATAGCATCCTGAGGAATCTGTTCTTCATCGACTCCTACAACAAAAACACAAGTATGTTAGGGGGCGCTTGGTTTTTCGCAACCGCCTCCTAGGCTTCATGGCAGACACCACAACGTACCTCACAGGCACCCCCTTCCCGGTATCCATCCAAAGAGGTGAGATCTTCCCTGATCCTCTTTACGATGAGGTCCTTCCAGGAGAACGAGAGAGGTCTCTTGGTTACCATGGTAGGTATGAGACCTTCCTAAGCAGGGATAGCTGGAAGGGAGATGTTTACTAGGCATCTCCCATTACTGGTACCTATTTCCCTGCAGTATGCACCCTTCCCTAAGTGGGTAGCTTCCTGTGTCCTGTGAGTGAGGCGCGCTGGGTGTTCTGGTGGGGGCACCCGCCACACCCAAACAGGGGCATTTTCTGGGGCATTCTGGGCCACTACTGCCTGACAGCACCTAGCAAACTATCAAGAAAGGAAGATGGCTGGGGTGGTAGGATACCTTGCTTCTCGATAGCGTTCTTCGGCTTTACCCAAGCACCTAGCAAACTGGGGCACTTTCGGGGGCATTTCTCTGGGTCGGTGTCATGGGGCACTTCGACATCCCAGCCATACCTTAGGGGGCCCCTCTGGCTCAGGTAGGAGCTGGGGTCTGCACTTGCCCTATAAGGCCTCTCTTGCCCTCTCTGTGGCTGCTGGGGGCTTCTCTGAGTAACTTGTCTGGGGGAGATCTGTGCCGCCTTAGGAGGTCTCTCTGGCCTTCTCTTAGGGTTTCTCTTTTGGCTTCTGTCTGTGGGTCCAACTCCCTCCTAATAGGTACCAGTAATGGGAGATGGGTGAAGGAAGAAGAAGTGGGGAGGAAAGAGCAAGCAGTCAATGGCGATCTGGGACAGTCGCTTGCTACGTAGGTGCTGCGCTACAAAAAAGTACCAGTAATGAGAGATGTGGGGATGACGGATACAGAAGACAGTTGAGCAGGACGTACTCCGGAAGAATGTTCGTCAATCTTCGTTAGACTCCGTGATGTGTTGTGGGAGGGTAGAAAAGAAGCATTGATGAAAGGGCGGGTGCAGCGAATGACCGGAATGAGCCCACTTTGAC
>NZ_CAXREH010000222.1:0-19861 GCF_964229375.1 Cognatishimia sp. | reverse complement strand
CCTCAGCCACTCATCGGTGGCTTCAGAGATTCAGGCACTACAATTTAGGCCTTGCGGTAAGCACTTAGAGCACGCATGATTCCAGCAAATGACCTGTAGCAACACGACATGCTTGAATCACTGAGGCCCAGATGCGTCAGGGGCAGCTACGGGCAGCAAGCGTGGGTGGCTAAACACTGTGGACCAATAGCTTCAGGTGAGGTTAGTGAGGCTTTTCTTGCTGCTCAATGGCCTTAGTGCGACTGGCTACCAAATGGCTACTAACTTGCCATAGTTTGATATTTTTTATCTATATACAGTAATTTAAATTGGTAAAATAAGGATTGAAAATCCTCGTGTCGGTGGTTCGATTCCGCCCCCGGGCACCATTTAAATCAAGCAAAAACAAAGACTTGCTGGATCTCTGCGTTGCAGCAAAAATCGCTAAAAACCCGAAAATACCCTATCACAGTGTTAGCACAGTCGGAAAAACACCTGTTAGCACAGTTAGTTGTGAGCGCCGCGCCGTGCACCTAGCACAGTTCCAGCACAGTAGCCTAGCAATGCCCCTCGCCGTGATTATGGCGCTTTGGGCGTGATTTTGTGCTGTCAGGGTGTCGAGACTTTTGGCAGGCATCTTGGGGTTTTGCGGACTGGTTTACTTTGAGTATCGATGATTGCTCAACCATACCAGCACGCCCCGCTACACGAGCTTTAGGCCTACGCAACGCAAGGGTGCTCAAATGCGGATGAAAGGCTCAACCAGTTTTTGAGACTTGCCGTGAAAACCACCGTTGTCACCGTATCGATCACACTCAAAATAAAGATAATTGTTTCAGATCCCCATCCATTGTCGGCTTCGATTTCTTTCTAGGCCTTTTGCGGCTGCCTAGTTTTTTTAATACGGCATCTGCATCAGCGCGAAATCTCTCAGATTTACGCACACAAGAGATGCGCTTTTTGGCGTCGCGTGCGGCGATTTCATGATCGACAATGCGGATTGGGTAGTCTCGGCCTAGTTCGAACCTCGTGTCATCCAGCAGTGTTTGCGTCCACGTCCAGGGCGTATGAATGTGCGCGTTTGGAACGTCCCCAAGTTCCGGCACCCATTTTCGAATGAACTCACCATGAGGATCTTGGTCTTGAGACTGTTTTATGGGGTTGTAGACGCGCATCGCATTGATCCCAGTTACGCCCGATTGCATTTGCAGCTGGCTAAAATGGATTCCAGGCTCGTAGTCGGTAAACACACGGGCCAAATGCGGGCCCGTTCGGCGCCAATCCAGCCAAAGTTGATAACTTGCAAAACTCACTAGCATTGCGCGCATTCGAAACGTGATCCAGCCTTCTGACACAAGATTGCGCATGCATGCATCGATAAACGGATAGCCTGTTTGACCTGTGGACCAAGCGTGAAAGTAAGCGTCGTTGTGGTCTTTTTCGCGGATCCCTTCGAATGCCCGATGCATACAGGTTGTCTCAATCGAGGGCTGATCCTCGAGCTTTTGAATGAAATGGCACCGCCATGCGAGACGCGCTCCAAAGGCAGAAAGGTTGCGACCAAACCGTTGCTGTTCTGTCGGCGACAATTGTTTGCGCCGATTGTCAATTGCCTGAGCAACCTCACGTACAGAAAGGGTCCCCAAAGCAAGATGTGCAGACAGGCGGGAACAGTGGACTTCGGACGCCATAGGCGCTGAGATATGAAAAAGGTATCGCTCAGAACGATGCGTTAAAAAACTGCGCAAGTCGCTAACGGCGGATTTGCGACCTCCTTTTTGAACGCGGCCTTCAACCGGGTCGCCAAACATCGGATCTTCCTTGCCCGGAGGCGGTTGCAGTGGGCAGTTCACAACAGGTTGCAGAGCAACAGGTTTGGGTTTTATCGCCTCTGCCATGCGGGCGTTTCTGATTAAGGACCAATCATCACGGCTGTGCAGACGCCGAACGACGCCGTTGGAGGGAAATTCATGCACTCCAATACCTAGATCTGCACACAATTGGGCGACCGCTAGGTCGCGGGTATATGTCCAGGCATTGCCCGTCTCTTCGTGGCTGAATACGTCACGAGCACCAAATTCTCGGTGTAGATCGGCGATGACATCTACCGCGTTGCCCACCCTGACAAAGAGTGGTTGGCCCATGTCGGTAAGTGCTGAATTCAAGTCTGTTAAACAGTCATGAATAAAGTGCCAATGACGGCGCGATGAATCCGGTTGCTTCCAGAGTTCTGGCTCGACAAGGTAGAGCGGTATCACCGGGCGGCCCGTTTCTGCGGCCGCCAGCAAGGGCGCGTGATCGTGAACCCTCAGGTCTCGTTTGAACCAAACAATGCAAGGCTTTCCCGACATAATGCTCGCCCTTATTTGTAAGTCTCTCTGCGATCGGCAAACCTTCGGACGCGCCTGCGCCAGGCTTTGTAACTCCCCTCATTCAATTGTTGTCGCATCAGAGTTTTGACTTGTTTGTCGCTCACTCCGTATTCGGCTTGGATATCCGCAAAGCTCACATGATCTGAGAGCGCCATTTCAATGATGCCGCTGATATGGTCTGGCGAAAGGGTCGTGATGCTAGAGGGTTTAGGCAATTTACAGTCCTTGATCTGCTAGTATCTGCGGAATCTTTTTCTTGAGTTTAAAGAAGCCTTTCGTCGCATGGGGCCATGTAACAAGGTCGTACCGACGCGGCACAAGAGTGAGTGTCACCCCTTTTTTTGACAGACGATCTCGCGCAGCGGTCAATTTGGACGCAATGGGGCCAACCGGAGTAAACGCTGTTGCCACATGCGAGGTGCCAGCCGTTTCTGACGCTTCTAAAATGGCGTCGGCCCATGTGTCTGTTTCGACCATGTCATATGGCTTGTCCTGGCGCATCAGAGCGTCGCGAACAGCGCCTTGTTTAAAGGACTGCACCAATGCGCTTTGATGTTCTGTGGTCAAACAGCTTAGCCCGATCGTGCCTGTATTCGTATCGCTAAGAACCTGTTCCGGCGTGCAATCCTCGGCCGTGACAACATGCAGGCTGTCTGATGGCAACCACGTGGGCGTTACGTTCAACGAGACGAAGGGGTGATCGCAGCCCTCTACCAAGGCCTCAGCGTCGCGCGCGAGTTGCCCCGCGGGGTTAAACATACCCTGGGTGAACTTTGCAATGTTGTCAGGCCGCGCCAGATAATGCTTGCCTTTGGTGTGCAGCCCAGCCACCCACCGCCAACTGAGCGTGTTTGAGGCCGGATCCCCGTCAATCAGGTTGCGCAAGAAAAAATCAGCGCCCAAATGCCATGGCAAGCGTAGGGTGAAAATCCAGATAGATGCGAACCACATACGAATATGGTTGTGCAAATAGCCGGTCAGTTTCAGTTCATGACACCAATGATCAAAACAGGCGATGCCCGTTTGTCCACGCACGGCGCTTTGGTAGTCCGTTCGCCGATGGGTGTTTTGATCCAATGCATCGCGGGCGCGCTGAAGCTCTTCTTGATAACTTTTCCAAACGCTCGGGTGTTGCTCGAGCCAGCCTTTAAAATAGCTTCTCCAGAATACTTCTTGAATAAATGCCATGGCAGCCTCTAGGCCATGACGCGCAATCGTATGCTCTAGAACCTCTTCTTCGGAAATCAATCGATGGCGTATCCAAGGGGAAAGGGCTGAAACCGTGCTACAGTCAGAAGGTCCGAGCGCGTAGTTCCGTCTTGTCGCGTAGTGTTTTGCAGCACGCGGCAGGAACGCCTCTAGTCGCGCCAATCCAGCCGCCCGTGTCGGAACAAAGGCGACATCATCAGACGGTCGTGATTGGGCGGAATTGCTGTCTTGAAAGGTGTTCAACTTTGCGATGCCCCCGGTTTTGCTTTCATTGTCTTCCCGCGGTCGTTTCTGCAGCGCTCCGAGCAATATCTGACCTCGTCCCAGACGTCTTTCCACTTTTTGCGCCACGTGAACGGACGCCCGCACACCGCACATGTTTTTTGTGGCAAATCAGACTTTTTCATCTGCTTCCATCGCGCTTAAGAACCTGCGACTGTTGTCCCTGACTGCGTCGTGCTTTTCGTCGCTCATTCGGTCCAGGGTCTTGTAGATCAGCCCCATGCGTGGGTTGCCACGCAGCTTTGTTTCATTGCGCGACAGAAAATCCCAATAAAGATAGTTGAATGGGCAAGCGTTTGGCCCGTTTTTGACAGTCGGCTTGTATCGACAATTGCGGCAGTAGTCGGACATCTTGTTGATGTAGGCACCGCTTGCGGCATATGGCTTGGACCCAAGTTGACCGCCGTCTGCAAATAAGATCATCCCAGTGACGTTGGGCAGTTCGACCCATTCATAGGCGTCCGCGTAAACAATCATATACCAATTGTTCACCTCATCGGGGTCAAGTCCCGCGATCAGAGCAAAATTGCCAAGCACCATCAGACGTTGGATATGATGCGCATACGCGTTGCTTTTGGTTTCTGAAATACACTGTCGCAGGCAGTTCATCTGCGTATCCCCGGTCCAGAAAAACGAGGGGAGGGGTCTGTCCACACCAAAGAAATTCATCGCCTGATAGGCGGGCATTTTAAGCCAGTAGATCCCGCGAACATATTCACGCCACCCTAAAATCTGGCGAATAAACCCTTCTACGGCGTTCAGCGGAGCGTGACCGTCATGATAGGCCGCCTCGGCCCGCCTAATGCATTCCATCGGGGTCAGGAGACCGCAGTTCAAATACAGCCCTATATGGCTGTGAAACATCCAAGGTTCGCCCTGGATCATGGCGTCCTGATAGTCGCCAAACAAACAAAGGCGCCGTTCGACAAACGCGCCCAATGCCTCGAGCGCCTGATCACGGGTCACGGCGAAATGGAATGGGTGCAGGTCGCCGAAATGGTCGTCAAACCGAGCCTCAACCAAGTCTAACACCGATTGAGTTATTGGGTCTGGTTTTGCCTTATAGGTATCGGGGATTTTCAGACCATTGGCCGGCGGTTTGCGATTTTCCGTATCAAAGTTCCACTGCCCGCCAATCGGTCCATCTTGGCTCATAAGGATGGCGTATTTGCGACGCATTTCGCGATAGAAATACTCCATGCGCAGTTGTTTTCGACCCGCCGCCCACGATGCGAAGTCTTCGACTGAACAAAGGAACCGGTCATCTTCCCGAAGTGAGACTGTCACAGAGAGTCTTTCGGCCCAGGTCTCAAACTCTTTCAAGAGCCTGAATTCGCCGGGTTTGGTAATAACGACCTCTGAACATCCGTGCCGTGTCAGCGCCTTTTCGACTTCACCGAACAGAGTACCGCTATTGTCAGGATCGTTGTATTTTATGTAGCGAACTTGATTGCCGCGCGCCTTTCGCTCTTGTGCGAAATGGCGCATAGCACTGAAAATAAACGCAATCTTCTTTTTGTGATGTTTAACGTAAGTCGCTTCTTGCCTGACTTCGCACATCAGGATCAAATCGTCGTCCCCAACATCAGTCAGACTAGACAGAGTATGGGTGAGCTGGTCTCCAAGAACGAGGCGAAGTTTCATTTTGCGAGCATTTTGCAATATTCGCTTTGTGTAGTGGTCAACCCAAAGCAAGAATGTTGGATAGGGGGCGTCAAATTTCGGATCTCACTGAGATATCGCTAAGAGGAACCTCCAGCGGGGTGCTTGGGTGGATAACCAGGACCCGCTAGAGACCGTGATGGGACGCCATCTGCGGTTAATCGCGAGGCGTTCTATTTTAAGTCACAGGAAGTGGCTTCAAGATGTCCGAAAGGTCGAGTTCCACTTGCTGCGCGACAAGCTCGGGGAAATCCGCAACATCATGCATTTCGCCAATCAACCCGACGCAACGCAAGCCAGCCGTCCGCGCTGCTTTGGCGCCATCAGGGTTATCCTCGATTGCGATGGCTTGGGCGGGCTGCAAATTGAGGTCTTGGAGCGCCTTGACATAGGCATCGCCCGCCGGTTTTGGGTGTTTCACCATACTGCTGGTTGTAAACACATCAAAATTGGACAGTCCGATGCCAATTGCGTCGAGCACGCTTTCGATGTTTTCCAAAGACGTTGTTGTAACCAGTCCAAGCTTCAGGCCTTCTGAACGAGCGTGTTTGATCGTGTCTTTTACGCCCGCGCGGGCTTCGATCTGTTTCAAGGACAGGTGTTCTTGAAAAATTTCCGACTTACGCTGATGGATAGCGCGTGCATCTACGGTTGTGTTTCTTGCTTTGGCATATGTCTCAATGCGTTTCAGGCCGCCTGCGTCCTTCAGCATGTTCTGGTATTCGCTTTTTGTCCAAGTCCACGATAATCCGGCTTCGCTAAAGGCTTGATTGTAGGCTGCTAACTGGATCCCAGATGTTTCTGCCAGAGTGCCAATTGATCCAAACAGTATTGCGTAAGTCATCTATCCCTCCTGATTAACACTGATACGAACAGGAGAGCGCTTGAGATCAAAATTTGCAGGGCACGAAAGATGCGTGTGACACCGTGATGTCACTCGCTTTTGCGCAATACACCAGGGCGGAAAGATGCAGGCGAAACAGTGCATTAGGATTTAGCAGAGTTATGATCCGTGAGCTTCAGGCAATCGCTCGTAGTAAGTATCGCCTGCCGTCATGTTGCCGGGCAACGAGATGGACTCTGTGCGCGCGTTTGGATCCCGACCTTCGGCTAGTGTCAGAGTGGTTGCAGGCAGCACGCCTTGAGTCACGTTGACTCTCACTGCGTCCCCCGAGTTTTCAATCGTTCCGCACCCCGTGCCGGTGGCCCAGAAAACATGAGTGTGTTTCTTGGGCTTATTGATCCGAAGCTCATCATTGGGAAGATCAACTTTCAAGCCAATCCAGGCGCTATACGCCCCGAATGCCGACATGGAGCGGGCATAGTAGCTTCCGCACTCCATTTCATTCCATGGGCTGCGACGTCGGCCATCGTGGCGGTTTCTAGCAGCGCGAACCAAATCCAGAGCTTCTTTTTCCTTGTCTCGCAGGATCAGATGCGAGGCGACAGCATATTCGTGACCTGTCCAGATTTCTTCGGAGTAGGGCACTGGAACTATCGGCTTTGTGCTTGGCTTTGGCCATGTCGCAACATTCAATCCTCCCTCGTCCTCATAGGCATAGACCCGGTTTGGGTTCACGTGATCATAAAGAGTGGCGTGGAAGTTGTTGTCATAAATTGCAACCAACGCCGCGCCGGACTTTTCGGTGTCAAGAAAACGGGGTAGGCCGACAAGCTCTGCATGCCAAAGTCCAAGGATCTGATCTGCATGCCAGGCCTCTCCGAGCTGATACTTTAGTTGCTGATATTCTTCTGACCAGTAAGTCTCGATGATCCCGTCGCTTATAACGCCAGCGCGTCCTGCATCAGAAAACTGTTCGACTTGAAATTTGTCGCCAAGATCCGTGCCCTGGACATAGTGGTTACCATTGAACAGCTCTTCATCTATGCGCGCGGCCCCCTTTTTGGCGATCTCGCCATATGTTGCCGCACTCTCGGCGTGGCCGAGTGCCTCTGCCATTTCCGACGCGGCAAAAAGTGCGGCCACATAGAAGGATGACAGCCAGGAATTTGGCCCAAACAACTCCATATCCAACGTATGGTGCTGCCGTCCGGTCAGCACCCCGGATCGATTTGGATCCCAGCGGTCAGGGTTGTCAGGCGACCATGCAAAATTCATCGCGCGCTCTACGGAGGGCCATAAATTCAACAGCCAGTCATTGTCTCCGCAGAGCTTCCATTCCCGATATGTTTTAATGATCGCGCCGAAATGACCATCAACACAAGGGCCGTGAATGTCCAAGGCGCATCCATGTGGCAGGCGCTGACGAAACGTCAGGCCACCGTTTTCTTGAAAGTTGTAGCGGAATTCCGTTTCGCGTAGAGAGCGCTCAAGCGTCGGAAAAACAAACGGCAGCGCCTGCTGATAATTCCAGACATGGGTGCAACTGCCCTCGCAACTGCCAGCATCGGAATGTTGCCCCTCCCACGCCCAGAAAGATCCGTCTTCAAGTCGAATGACCGTCTGCGTTCGAAGCAACGCCAGCGTCGAGATGGAAGCATCGATAATTTCAACTGGAACGTCGCTGCCAATCATGGCATCCCGGAAGGCGCATGTCTGTTCAAAGAGGGTGTCCCAACGTGCAAGGGCTTCATCTGCAACCTCAGCGGCCGAGGTCCATTCGTTTGCATAGAAGTACTTGAAAGAGGGGCAATCCTCTTCTGGAACCGGATGATAGGGGTCATCATCGTAGGTCCAGTAGATTTTATTTTCTGGAAAGTACCACGAAATGGCTACGCGCAGTTTTCGGCTTTCTCCTGGCCGCAACCTAAACCGTTGCGACATCGCGCCATGATCAGGCTGGCCGAACATGTGTTGGTTTTTCCGCGGGGTGTCGTAGCGGCGCGTTGGCAATGGCCCGGGTTTGGAAAACTCTTGCCAATAGACGCCCAGATCGTCAAACCACTGCCCTCGGAATAAATGCTCCATGCACTCGGCCTGTTCGCTTGCCATTGCAAGCGTTATGCCGTCCGACTGCGTTGCATCCTCAAATCCGTTCAGGTTCAGAAAACTGCGCCCGTCTTTCTTGTACGAGGAATGGCACCCGTTTTCGCGACCCAGATTCCCAACAACAGAACTGAACATATAGTCCAAGGCTGTGTCCGTTGTGTTGCGCACCTCGACCTCAAAAAGCGCGACAGGCATGCCGCTGTCGCGCTCATTGTGCGGGATAAACGGGCTGAACGCCGTCAGCTTGACGTCAGCGGGAAAGCCTTCGTGAAAGAACTCGATCTCGGCGGTAGGAAAACGGCCCGTAAAACGCGTTGCGGAAAAATGAGGCATTCCAGCCAGTGAATTTCGGTTGGCGCCAAACCCATACCCGTCAAAAAATCGACGGCTCCGCTCTGAGCCGGCAGCGTGCCCCTCGTAGGGGCCGTTGAGGACACGAGCGTCTATCACCTCTCCGTCCTTTTCAACTTTCAACGCAAAATGGCTGATCCCATTTGCAGACTGAAGATTTGGCCGGCCACGGAGCGACCAATCGACCAATCGACCATTTCCCGTTATCGCCAAGCCGCCGCTTCCAACGCCCCCCAGCGGAAACACTAGATTTTGCGTGTTCTCGCCTTCAAAAACAAAGTGCTCTTCCCGGCTTTTCATAGTCCTATTTCCTTACATATCCAGCAATCGCAACGTTGCGATTTTTTCCGACAATGACGCTTGCTTGCACTTCTGAACTACTTAGGGTACCCAGAATCGCAACGTTGCGATTTCGGGCGACGTTCACACAGGTGTATAACCATGGCAACCATAAAAGATGTGGCACAGCGTGCCAATGTCAGCCCTTCGACAGTATCCGCGGTCTTGACCGGCCGTGTTGCCGTTAAGGAGAAAACCAAAAAACGTGTGGAAGCCGCGATCAAAGAACTGGAATACACCCGAAATTTCGCAGCGCGTAGCCTGCGAACTAAGAGCTCCAAGTTGCTTGCGCTTGTTGTGAGTGACATTTCCAACAGGCATTTTGCGACATTGGCTAAGACCGTGTCTTCGATTGGCAGACAGCGCGGGTACACCACATTGATTGCCGATACCGGAGGCGACCCAAGCCGCGAAGCCGCGGTCACAACCAGTATGTTGGAACAGCAAGTAGATGGCCTTCTGTTAGAAGCTAGCCAAGCGTCAGAACACCACCGCCACTGGCTTGAGGAAAACATCTCAAATCTGCCCTGTATCCTCGTGGAAAATGGCTTGCCGAACACGCGTTTGGCTACGATGCAATTGAATAATTATGCAATGGGGAAAAAGGCGGTTCAGCATCTTTACGATCACGGCCACAGAAAGATCGGTGTTCTTTGGGGGGATTTACCCTTTTCGTCTGCGCAAGATAGAAAACAGGGCTGTCTGGATCAGCTTGATAAGCTTGGCCTTAAAAACTGCAAAGAATGGGTGGTTGATGCTAGATTCTGTGCAAAAACGGCCCGAGAGCGGACACATGCCTTCCTGTCTAAAGAAAACCGTCCGACGGCCCTGATCGCTCTGAATGATGCGATGACAGTTGGCGCCCTTGGGGCCGTAAACGCTCTAGATCTTAAGATCCCCGAAGACCTCTCATTCCTTGGCTTTGACAGTTTTGAACTGGCAGACCATATGACTCCGGCGCTCAGTTTGTTTGAGCATGACGAGGCGATCACAGCTTTGGCCACAGAGGCAACAAAGTGTTTGATCGGAAGCATCGAGGGCAAGAACAAAATGGGCCCTCAAAGCTCTATGATATTTGAGAGCAAGTTTGTGCAAAGGGCGTCTGTCAGGCACGTGTAGCCCAATACATTTAAGATCTCACAGAACTTACCAAGACTCGACGTGTGCCAACGATCATGATGGCAGTTGAATGGTGCGCCGATCCCCTCAAGAACTCGTTATAATTCGCCTTCGGAACGGCGCTTTAAGCGCGTTTCGCTAAGCAGATAGGCGCGTGAAACCAGCCAACGCACTTGGTGTTTTTCGATATCGAACCACGCACCACTTACATGCATTTCGGATGAATGAAGTGTTTGCTTCCAACGGTTTCAACGCCTTGGTCAATCGTGCAGCAAAGGTTTCGAAAAGCCCATATTTTAAAACCGCTACACAGTCGCGAAAAGTGGCCGTCCGAAAACCAAGTTGACCTAGCGCCCCAGATGTCTGCTAACAAAGGTTTAACCTAAATGGACATAAATCATCGAGCAGCAAGCAATGACAAAAACACTCGACTCTATTCTTGGAGCCATTGGCAATACGCCCCTCGTACGTCTTGATCGGCTGGTGCAACATTATGGTTGCTATGGTACAATTCTTGCGAAACTGGATCACCTAAACCCGGGGTTCTCAAAAAAAGACCGCGCGGCACTAGGTGTCATCGAAGCCGCAGAGCGGGACGGCACTCTAAAACCCGGACAAACTGTCGTTGAATTGACAAGCGGTAATATGGGGACCGGTCTCGCAATCATATGCGGTATTAAGGGCTATCCCTTTGTGGCGGTCATGTCCAAAGGTAATTCGCCAGAACGCGCGCGTATGATGTCAGCCCTTGGCGCGGAAGTGGTGTTGGTCGATCAATTGCCGTCAAGCCGCCAAGGGGAGGTTTCGGGTGCTGATCTAGCGGAAGTTGATCGCGTTGCGACCGAGTTAACAAAAGAACGCGACGCGTTTCGCGCCGACCAGTTCCGCCGCGCAGGCAATCCGTGGTCTCACGAGCAGACGACGGGGCCGGAGCTATGGGAACAATCTGGCGGTACGATCGACGCTTTCTGCGATTTCGTGGGGTCAGGCGGAACGCTTTCGGGCACATCCAAGTTCCTTCGAGCGCAGAACCCGAGCATCAAGTGTTATCCGATTGAGCCCGAAGGTGCTGCCGCAATCGCGGGGCTGGAATTGGTTAAACCCGAACACCCAATACAAGGTGGCGGATATGTCATGGGCGATCTCAACTTTCTTCGAGGCCTGAATTGGGACGGGTTCTTGCAAGTTGATGGCGATCAGGCAAGACAGACTGCCCGTGACCTTGCTCGGTTTGAAGGCATTTTCGCTGGTTTCTCTGCCGGTGCAAACGTCGCCGGAGCAATCGAACTGTTGAAAGGCCCGCATCAAGGCCAAACCGTTGCAGTCGTCATCTGTGACTCAGGTCTAAAGTATCTCTCGACCGATCTGTTTGCGTAAAAGCCAGTCGCTCAGAATTCTTGGGTGAAGGTCAGTTTTGTCCGCATTTTAGACCCGAAGGTTAGCGATGACTAATGCCAGCTTTCGCTATCCTTCTGCCGAACATTCCCTGATCTGAGTAGCGGATACAGCCGTCGATCATCCCATAGACAATCATGGTGTTCAGCCCCGAGAGCAGTCGGTGGCATGTATCTGACGTATCCTCATCATCCCGCCCCAAAAACTCCCACGTGGGCCCTCCTGACACTTGGACAGTCTTGGCACGCGTTGCGAAACCAATGGCCGTTTTCCTGCGTTCACTGTTGGAGCTGGTTTCGAACGATTTATCGTTACCTTTGCCAGCTGCTGTTGGGTCATGCCCTGTTGTTGCCGAACAGCTTTCAGCAAGGTGTGATAACTGGAGCAAAGACCTGTTGCGCTTGCTGTTCCGCATTGTGACGCAAATGGCTAGAACGTGTTTCAGTTCTGTATCCGCCAGCACCTTCGCCTGTTTCATCAGGTCGCCGGCAAATCGCTGTAAAATATAGTTTTTTCTCAACGAACTTATTGCGGTGCGTTGCCACGTAACGGACAGAGCGACCGTCTTTTAGCTACCAAGGCTCTGTAGTTGGTGGGGTGCAGGCTTGAGGAATATGCATTTTGTTTTGTTTCGATGTGCACCCTAGGAAGTCCATACGTTCCAAACTCTTCGCCAGAACAATTTCTCATGAAATACTAGTGACCTGGCCCCCGAGGCTCCCTCATTCACAACGAGAGTCTACGGGGCTGGTTTTCATATTAGACGTCGTTGGTTTGGGCAAACGCGTCGGGCGCGGAGCCGTCAAAGCCGAGGCCCCCGTCGGAAGGGTCTCTGCCGAAGCCGTGACTGGCGGTCTGGAAGTAGAGATGTCCGGTCACAAAACCCTCATTGCGAATGCAATCGTCACAGTCTCCTACGACGTGGAGTTTACCTCAAAAAACCACTGATCTGCGAACTTGGCATGGGTGCTGACGTGCATGGCCAAGACTATACGAAAGCCGCCCTACGCGGCGTGTCTGACGCCATCCGTCATAGCTCTCTGACGATTTTTATAGCTAAAAGCACCCGTCGGACATGCTTGTAGAGGTCACCGTCGGTGTCCCAGATCCAGAAAAGGTCGATGTACAAACAGTGGCAGCCGCGTTGCTCTTTGGCGATGTCCGCGTCACCGTCGTCAAAGGCGGGCTGGATGACAAAGGAATGGGAGGCGCCGAAGACATCACGCTGGCAGCAGTGGCCGTCAAAGCTTGGCTGGATACAGAGGGACATGGGTGCAGGCTAGTGGATGGTTCGTGAGGTGGGGCTGGTGTCAAGTGCTTCAGAATTTCCCGCCGGTTTAAGGTGGGCAATTCCGTTGAAAACTCGATTGCTTTGATTTGAAGTGTTTTGCCGGTTCAGGCAATGCCGTTCTAAGACAGGCCGCCGTAAACCTCAGACCAAAGCCTCCTTCAAATCCCAACACCCGCCGCATGCGCCAAGACGCGAAGGCCTGCCACCAAGTCGGCCTCGTCGGTGTCTTCCTCAAACGCGTGGCTGATCCCGTCGATTGACGGAACGAACAACATCGCGACAGGCATTAGGCGCGCAACGTTTGTTGCGTCATGCAGGGCGCCTGAGGGCATTCGCCGCCATTGACCCGGCGCAACGGCCTCAGCACCTGTTTCAAGCCGTACACGCAGGGCATTGTCCATCTCAACAGGCTCAAGACCCAACAGCGGCCCCAATTCAATTTCAAGCCCATGCGCTGATGCGACCTCATGCAATGTTTCGTCGATCACCTTTTCCATCCGCATGAGACGCTCTGGATCACCGTCGCGCCACTGCATGGAAAACCTGACCTGTCCCGGCACGATGGACGAGGCATTCGGCGACACAGAGACGTGGCCAATTGTCCAAACAGATTGCGGCGTGACCACATTGCGCAACCGTGCGTTCAAAAGTGCGTTGAACGCAGTCAGCCCTTGAAAAGCATCTCGCCTGAGCGCCATCGGCGTCGTGCCCGCATGGTTCTGCTGGCCCGATAATGTCACAACGCGATCCCGAATTCCGACAATGTCAGACACGACGCCAATCTGCTGGCCGCTGGCATCCAGCGTTGGGCCTTGTTCGATGTGCAATTCAATGAAACCGGTGAACTGGCTGGGATCGACCCTTTCTTGGGCCCGGCTTCCCAACGCTTGCCGCGCCTCTGCCAGCGTCACGCCGTCGCTGTCCGTCAGCCCATCCGCCTTTTCTTGCGAGACCTGACCCGACCACACCGAAGATCCTGTGGTCACACCAAAGCGGCCTTCCTCGTCCTGAAACGACACGACGGAAATCGCAGGGCCGCCATTTTCTTGCGCGGTCTGAGCAATTTCCAACGCGGCAATGACACCTAGCGCGCCGTCGAGCCAGCCACCTGTGGGTTGGCTGTCGGAATGCGAGCCAAGCAGGAGCGATGGCTGATCCGCAAGGCCAAAAAGGTTGCCCATTGCGTCAAAGTGCGGGCGGAGCCCAGCGGCAGCCATTTGCGAGGCCAGCCAATCACGCGATGCGAGATCGGGCTCTGAGTAGGCGCGACGTATCACGCCAGTGCCATGCGCTCCAAAGCTACGCAAGCGGTGAAGGTTCTCTAGAAAACGCGTGGTGTTGATCACGAGGCTAGCTCTCAATTCTGGACATGAACTCAGCCTAGAAAGCCACGGGGCAAATGTGAACCCGTGCGGTACAATCGACGCGCGCCTGCGTTAGGGAATGCGCCGCATACGCGATCGCCTGCCTCGATCTCTTCAGACGATACCGCCGATCAAAACCCTTCTAAAACCAGTTTCCCTTTCGCGGTGCCTGTTTCGATCAGGCTGTGCGCGCGGATCAGGTTGGCGGCGTTAATCGTGCCTAGAACCTCGGTGGTGGTCGAACGGATTTTGCCCGCATCAACCAGTCCGGCGACTTCGTTCAGGATGTCACTTTGGCGAGCAATGTCTTCGGTGCCAAACAGAGACCGTGTGTACATGAATTCCCAATGCAACGAGATCGACTTTTGCTTAAATGGCAGGATGTCAAAGTCCTGGGGATCGTCAATCAGACCAAAACGGCCCTGGGGCGCGATCAGTTCGGCGATTTGCGTGGCGTAGCTGTGCGATTGATTGGTCGAAAAAACAAAACCCGGTGCGCCGATATTTAGTGCTGCGATCTGGTCTTGCAGCGGCTGGCTGTGGTCAATGACATGGTGGGCCCCAAGGTCGCGCACCCAGTCTTGGGTCTCTGGGCGCGATGCGGTGGCGATGACAGTCATATCCGTCAAGGCGCGCAGAAGCTGGATCGCAATAGAGCCGACGCCGCCCGCGCCACCGATGATCAGCGCGGCATTTGCGGCTCCGGGAACAGCGCGTGATACGTTGAGCCTGTCAAACAGCATCTCATAGGCCGTCAGGGTAGTCAGCGGTAGCGCCGCAGCGGCGGGCGCAGAGATTGATTTCGGGGCGTGGCCTGCAATGCGCGCGTCCACCAGATGGAATTCACTGTTGGTGCCGGGGCGCGTCAACGCGCCTGCGTACCAAACCTGATCGCCAGCGGCAAAGCCTGTGACGTCGTCGCCCGTCGCGACGACTTTACCAACGGCGTCCCAGCCCAGAATGGCCGGAGTGTCACCCTCGGGCGCGCGGTGTTGGCGGATTTTCGTATCGACCGGATTGACCGAGATCGCTTGCACTTCGACCAGCAGATCATGGCCGGTGGCCACAGGGGTATCAGTTTCAAAGTCGATCAATGCGTCTGGGCGATCAATCGGGCCTGTCGCGGTATAGCCAATTGCCTTCATTGGATGTGGTCCTTGTCGTTCATTGGGCATGCGCCAGGCGCGGCCCCGTTGTTAAGCCGCTGACAGCAGTCACGATGCCGTCGCGGTCAATGCCAAAATGGCGGTAGAGATCTTGGATCGAGCCGGTTTGACCGAAATGCTCGACCCCAAGCGAGATTGCTTTGTGGCCCGCAACGGAGCCCAGCCAAGACAACGTCGCGGGGTGGCCATCGATGACGGTTGTGATTGCGCAATGGCGGGGCAGGCCTTCGAACAGGCGCTCGATATGCGATTTTGCGGTGGGCGTGCCGCGTGCGCGGGCGCGCTGGGCGGCTGTCCAACCTGCGTTCAGCCTGTCGGCCGAAGTCACCGCCAGAACACCGACGTCTCGTCGGGCCTGAGCCAAGTGTCCGGCTGCCGCAATGGCTTCGCCCGCAACCGCCCCCTGATAGGCGATCACAGCCTCGCAGTTGGGGCCCGGTGGGCGCAGCCAATACGCACCATCAATGGCCCCTTGACGGAACGCGTCGTCGTGCCGTTTGCCGGGTTGCTCGAGCGGGGCCGTGGTCAGACGCAGATATACCGACCCGCCGGTCTCGTCGCGCAACCATGTCCGTTCATCCGGGTCGCCTTCACCATCACGCTGAAGATAGTCAAAGGCCCACTGCATGATCACCGCCAGTTCGTCGGCGAATGCGGGCTCAAAGCTTGCCAATCCGTCCTGCGCCATGCCCGTGAGCGGGGTGCCAATGGACTGATGCGCACCGCCTTCGGGCGCCAGTGTCACCCCTGACGGTGTGCCGACGATCATAAACCGTGCGTCCTGATAGCAGGCATAGTTTAGCGCATCGAGACCTCTGTGCACAAAGGGGTCATACACAGTGCCAATCGGGATGATCCGCTTGCCAAACAGGCTGTGAGACAGTCCGGCGGCGCCAAGCAGCAAAAACAGGTTCATCTCTGCAATGCCCAGCTCTAGGTGCTGGCCTTCGGGTGCAAAGTTCCATTTCGCTGTAGAGGGGATGCGGTTTTCGATAAAGGCATCTGTGATTTCCTTCCGCGCAAAGAGTTTGCGTCGGTTGACCCAGGCCCCAAGGCTTGTCGTGCCGGTCACATCAGGCGATGTCGTCATGATGCGGCGCGCCAGAGCGCTGTCGCCCTTTGACAGATCGTCGAGGATCTTGCCAAAGGCGGTCTGGGTCGACATTTCGCGGTCTGTCGCCAGGTCGATCTTGGGAACATCCAAACGCGCGTCCGTGAAACGGCGCGGGCCTTTGGCGAAGAACGGCACATTGTCCAGAAAGGTCTGCAACCCCACGGGGTCGGCCACGGTTGCCATCGGCTCCCACTCTTGGCCTTCGGGAACGCCCATCTTTGTCTGCCACTCGGCCATCTGGGCTTTGGTCATCAATCCGCCGTGGTTGTCTTTGTGGCCCGCAATTGGCGTGCCCCAGCCTTTGACGGTATAGGCCAGAAAGCAAACCGGGCGGTCATGATCAATAGCGTCAAAGGTCTCGGCCATGGTGTGCACGCAATTGCCGCCAAGGTTTTCCATCAACGCCGCCAACGCGTTGTCGCTGCGCTGGTTGATCAGCGCCGAAACCGGCCCCTGATCGCCGAGGTCGTCCATCAGGCGCTGCCGCCAGACAGCACCGCCCTGATAGGTCAGCGCCGAGTACTCCTGGTTCGGGCAGGCATTGATCCAGTCGCGCAGGGCGTCGCCGCCGGGCTCTTCAAAGGCAGCCCGTTGCAGCGCGCCATATTTGACGCGAACAACATCCCATCCAAAGGCGTCAAAGATCTTTTCGATCCGTTCAAACAGCCCTTCGCGGACGATCCCGTCCAGGGACTGGCGGTTATAGTCGATGATCCACCAGCAATTGCGCAGGTCGTTCTTCCAACCTTCTTGCAACGCCTCATAGATGTTGCCTTCGTCAAGTTCCGCGTCGCCAATCAGAGACACCATCCGGCCCAGCGGAACGTCTTTGCCCCATGACTTGGCGGTGATGTAATCCTGAACCATCGAGGTCAGCGAGGTGATGGCAACGCCAAGCCCAACCGAGCCTGTCGAAAAATCCACATCATCCACGTCTTTTGTGCGGCTGGGATAACTTTGAACCCCGCCAAAGCCGCGGAAATTCTCCATTCGCGCGCGGTCCATATTGCCCATCAGATATTGCATCGCGTGAAAGACCGGGCTTGCGTGGGGTTTAACCGCCACCCTGTCTTCGGGCCGAAGCGCGGAAAAATAGAGGGCCGACATGATGGACACCATCGAGGCAGAGCTTGCCTGATGGCCGCCCACCTTGATCCCGTCTGCTTTGGGGCGCAGGTGGTTGGCGTTGTGGATCATCCAATGCGACAGCCACAACAGGCGCTGCTCGACGGTTTTGAGGTGGTCTATGTGCTGAGTCATAGAGCAGTCATATCAGAGACGCATGTTTGATATTCGCCAATTGTTGCTGTAAAATTCCAAATGAGCGCCTGCATGCTCTAAAAAATTGTGAATTATTGGCGGAAATCTCTAAGGTGCTTCAATGGACGAAATCGATCTGCGAATCCTGAAAGCGCTCAGAGATGACGCGAGGCAGACACATCAGGACCTCAGCGAGGCCGTGGGCCTTTCGCCGACGCCCTGCGCGCGACGGGTCCGTAACCTTGAGGCGGCGGGCGTCATTACCGGATATGCGGCGCGGATCGATGAGGCGCAGATCGGCTTTGGGTTTTCGGTCTTTGTCTCGGTGCGACTGGATCGTCAGGTCGATGACAGGCTTCAAGAGTTTGAGGACCGCATTCGTAAGTTTCCCGAAGTCGTTGACTGCTGGTTGATGACCGGCAGTTTCGATTATCTGCTGCGCGTCACCGTGCGCGACCTGAATGAGTTTGAGAATTTCCTGACCGGGCGTCTGACCAGACTGTCCGGCGTTGCCTCGCTTGAAAGCTCTATTCCGATCCGGCGTGTGAAAAACGAAGCGACGCGTCTGGAGTGATCGCGCCTCAGCACCGCGACAAAGCCTTTATTCACTTAATCAAACCTGCGCGGCCCCCTGGGGTCGCGCTTGATGTATTCCGCTGTTGGATTTTTATAGACATTACTGTACATATAATTTCACATGGCACTGCGAGGCCAGATTTTGAGACAGGCATGGGTTGGACCCGAAGGGCACAGAAGAAGGCGTTTTATGACTGCTGACGATGAAAAACGGCCCCACGGCAATGTCAAAGTCACGCGGGCGCAGTGGCTGAAAGCGGCCCGAGATACGCTTGTGTCCAAAGGCGCAAGCGACGTCAAAATTTTGACTCTGTCCAATCAGTTGGGGGTATCGCGGTCTAGCTTTTACTGGTGCTTTGAAAACCGGTCAGACTTGCTAAAGGCTCTCCTTGCTGAATGGGAAATCCGCAACACAAAGTGCATCGTCGAAAAGTGTCAGATCAAAACCGAGAGCATCGAGCAATCGGTGTGCCTCTTTTTTGAGTGCTTTATTGACCCGCAACTCTTTGACCAACGGCTTGATTTCGCCGTGCGGGAATGGTCGCGGCGTGATCCATCCGTGCGTGCAAAAATAGACGAGGCCGATGCGCTCCGTTTGCGGGCTGTGACGGATGTTTTCATCGCGCACGGCTATGCCCCAAGCGAAGCCGACGTGCGGGCCCGAATTCTCTATTTCATGCAGCTTGGCTATCACGCGCTCGACGTGAAAGAGCATTTCGAGACCCGCATGGCGCGGCTGGAGCAATATCTTTTGGGCTTTACCGGCAAAGCCCCAGACCCGCGCCTGATTGCGCGTTTTCGGACTTGGGCCTTTGAGATTGGAGCAAGTGAATGAGTCGTTATTCCGGATGGAAGGTCTTTCGAGAAGGCCTGCGCGCCGGCAAAGGCTGGGGGCAGGCATGGCGTACACCGCGCCCAAAAGATGCCTATGATGTGGTGATCATCGGCGGTGGCGGGCACGGGCTGGCGACGGCGTATTATCTGACGAAGAACCACGGGATCAAAAACGTTGCCGTGATCGAAAAAGGGTGGCTGGGCGGCGGCAATACCGGCCGCAACACCACGGCGATCCGGTCGAATTACTTCTACCCGGAAAGCGCTGCACTCTATGACAAATCGGTGCAGCTTTATGAGGGGCTGTCGCGGGATCTGAACTATAACGTCATGTTCAGCCAGCGCGGCATGATCGTCTGCGCCCATTCAGAACATGAAATGGAGATGGCCGCGCGGCAGTGCAATGCGATGCAGTTGAATGGCGTGGACGCTGAATTGCTAAGTGCCGAGCAGGTGCGACGACTGGAGCCAGCGCTGAATTTCAGCGACACGATGCGCTATCCCATCCACGGCGGCGTCTTGCAGAAACGTGCAGGCACAGGGCGGCATGATGCGGTGGCCTGGGGCTTTGCCCGTGCGGCAGATGCCGCGGGCGTCG
>NZ_CAXREH010000221.1:0-13428 GCF_964229375.1 Cognatishimia sp. | reverse complement strand
GGGGACATGAAATCAAACTGGCGGTATTCTTGGGTCAGGCTGACGGGTTCATAGACCACGCGCTTAAGCTCTTCGTCATAACGCACTTCGGTATAACCGGTGGTCGGGAAGTCTTTGCGCAGCGGATGGCCGCGGAAGCCGTAGTCGGTCAACAGGCGACGCAGATCCGGGTGATCGGTAAAGATGATCCCGAACATGTCAAAGACTTCACGCTCAAACCAGTTCGCACCGGCGTGGACTGGCACAATCGACGGCACCATGTCTTCGTCCCGGATGGACACGCGCAGGCGTACCCGCTGGTTCTGATGCATCGACAGGAAGTGGTACACCACGTCAAACCGCTTGGCGCGTTCTGGGTAATCTACGGCGGTGATGTCGATCAGCGTCGAGAATTTGCAGGTTGGCTCGGTCTTCAGGAACTCGACAAATGCCAGCAGGTTGCTTGGCGCAACATCGATGTTCAACTCGTCAAACGTGACGTCCCATGCCAATACGCAATCGGTCCGCTTGGCCTCGATCAGAGCGCCCAGTTCTTTCAGTGCGTCACTCATCGTACCAATGTCCCTGTGCGACGGATTTTACGTTGCAGCTGAAGGATACCATAAAGCAGCGCCTCAGCCGTCGGAGGGCAGCCCGGCACATAGACATCCACCGGAACAACCCGGTCACAGCCACGCACGACGGAATAGGAATAGTGGTAATACCCACCACCGTTCGCGCAGGATCCCATGGAAATCACATAGCGCGGTTCTGGCATCTGGTCGTAAACTTTGCGCAGTGCCGGAGCCATTTTGTTGGTCAACGTGCCCGCCACGATCATCAGATCCGACTGACGCGGGGATGCGCGGGGCGCGGTGCCAAAACGCTCAAGGTCATAACGCGGCATGGACAGCTGGATCATCTCGACCGCGCAGCACGCCAGACCAAAGGTCATCCAGTGCAACGAACCGGTCCGCGCCCAGTTGATAATGTCCTCGGTGGAGGTCAGCAGAAAGCCTTTGTCCTGCAACTCTGCATTCAGCGCCTGTGTCGCCACTTCTTTGTCGACACCCGCTGTGTTTGCTCCGGTGATCACTCCCATTCCAAGGCCCCCTTCTTCCACTCATAGGCAAAGCCAATGGTCAGGACGCCCAAGAAGACCATCATCGACCAGAAACCCACCATCGAGATATCCTTAAACGCAACCGCCCAAGGGAAGAGCATCGCGATTTCCAGATCGAAGATGATGAAAAGGATCGAGACCAGATAGAACCGGACATCGAACTTCATCCGTGCATCGTCAAACGCATTGAAACCACACTCGTAAGCGCTGACCTTTTCGGGGTCGGGGTTTCGAACGGCAACAACAAAAGCGGCAAGGATAAGAACAAGGCCAAGTGCAATAGCGATGGCCAGAAATACGAGGATCGGGAGGTACTCCCTCAGCATCTCTTCCACAGGGTGGCTCCTTTCATGCACAGCAGTGTGCAGTCAGATGGCTGTATCAATCATCGTGGGTTTACCTGTGCCCTCATTTGGGGTCAACCATAAGGGCACCCTCTCACCTCAATTTGTGAAGCATTTATAAACCCGCACTAAATATGCGGCGGATCACCCCACCGGGTGACGTTGCGGAATCCTTGAAAAAAGCGGCTGTTGCTACATTTTTTGCCACTGCATCCACGAAGACCCGCGCAGATCGCAAAAAAAGGCGACATGCCGAGCACATCGCCTTTTAGCTGGGTAATTTAGACAGCGTGGGAGCTACAATTCCTTTGCCCTAGACGACCCAATTCGCTTTGCGTTTTTCAAAAAAGGCGGAAACGCCCTCTTTCGCGGTTTCGCTTTCCCAACAGGCCACCAATTCACCAATGCTGTGATCGATCGTGGCCTCGGTGATGTTGCTGCCCAGATAAAGCGCCAGCCTTTTGGACCGTGCAACCGCCTCTGGCGCCGCCGCGAAATAGGGTTTAATTTCTGCCTCGATCGCCTCATCCATGGCATCTGGCGCAACTACCTTTGACACCGCGCCCAGATCAAGTGCCTCTGCCGCATCAAACAGCCGGCCCGACATAAACACCCGACGCGCATTTGCTTCGCCCAGGCGGGCAATCACATATGGCCCAATGGTGGCCGGGATCAGACCCAAACGAACTTCGGTCAGCCCCATTTTGATCCCCTCTGCCGCAATCGCGACATCGCAGACCGCGGCCATGCCGACACCACCGCCAAAGGCATTGCCCGTAAGACAGCCGATCAAAGGCTTTGGCATCGAGTTCAAAGCAAACAGCATCATCGCCAAGGCCTTGGCCTCGCGGCCACGTGTGACGGGATCGGCCGCCATCTGGTCCTGCATCCAGCCCAGATCGCCACCGGCACAGAAGCTTTTGCCAGCGCCCTTCAGGACAACCACCCGCACGGCATCATCCTCACCCAACTGTTTGGCTGCCTCCGTGATCTCTTGGATCATCTGCGCCGACAAAGCATTGTGCTTTTCCGCACGGTCCAACAACAACGTCGCAACGCCGCGTTCATCTGTTTGAATAGAGATCGTGTCGAATGCCTGCATTTTAGGCTCCTTGCCGCATGGCTCTGGCCATTTCAGCGGCCTTTTCAATGATGTCTGCATCTAGGCCCGTGTCGTATCCAAGGGCCGTCAGCCGCGTGTTCACCGCCTCGGTCGCCACATTGCCCGCGGCACCGGGCGCATAGGGGCACCCACCCAAGCCACCAACTGCGGCATCAAACACCCGCACGCCGCGTGCAAGCGACGCCTCGATATTGTCCAGCGCCCGGCCAGAGGTGTCGTGATAATGCCCCGCCAGCTTTTCCACCGGAACAACCGCAGAAACCGCCTCTAGCAACGCATCAATCCGCTCAGGGCTCGCCTGTCCGATCGTGTCTCCCAGCGAGATTTCATAGCACCCCATGTCCAACAACGCTTTCGCGACTTTGGCCACCTGAGCGGGCTCGACGGGGCCATCATAAGGACAATCGCTGACACAGCTTACGTATCCACGCACCGCAATCCCCTGCGTCTTTGCCGCCTCGGCCACCGGTCCAAACCGCGCCAGACTTTCCGCGATTGTCGCGTTGATATTGGCCCTAGAGAAGCCTTCTGACGCCGATCCAAAGATCGCAACCTCATCCGCCTTCGCCGCAACCGCGCCTTCAAACCCGCGCATGTTGGGCGTCAGTGCCGCATAGGAAATGCCATCCACCCGCGTGATCCCGGCCAACACATCTGCGGAATCAGCCATCTGCGGCACCCATTTGGGCGACACGAAACTTGCGATCTCGATGCGCCTGAACCCTGCCGCGCTCAGGCAATCCACCAGAGCGATTTTGTCAGCCGTCGGAATATGCTGCTTTTCATTTTGCAGCCCATCGCGTGGACCCACTTCGAATATTTCGACTTTTTCAGACATTTATGCCTCTGGAACTGGATAGAAATCTTGCGCGTAAAACTGCTGTGGCCCTTCCGCGTCCAGAACCGCCTGATAAGCAGGACGCTGGTGGATGCGTTCGATATACGCGCGCACCGCCGGGAAAGGCTCGAGATCCACAAAGAAGGGCACCGCAAACAGGTTAAAGCCCATCATCGTATCCGCCGCCGAAAACCCCGAGGCCAACAACCAATCCTGCACCGTCAGCGCCTGCTCCAGCATTTTGACCGAAGCCCGCAGCCGCGCCACTTCGAGTTTCAACACAACCGGTGACGCTTTCGCAGGCGGACGCAAGAACACCATTTGCAGATTTAGCGACGCGATAATGCTGGCCTGCGTTTCCGCATAGGACAGCCACTGGAGAAACGGGATGCGTTCCACATCACCCGCCAATCGCCCAAAGCCCAAATCAGGGTGGGTCTCGCACAAGTATTCCGTGATGGCCGGGCTTTCAAACACCGCCTGCCCTTCTATCTCAAGCGCAGGCGCACGCCCGCCCGGCGATTTTTGCAAATAGGCCGGTGCGCGCAGCGACCCATCTGTGATCGAATAGCGTTCGACCTGATAGGTCAGCCCCATCTCCTCTAACAGCCACATGATGCGCATAGACCGTGAGTAAGGAATATGGTGCAAAACGATCATTCAGACGCCTCCTCCATCAGGATAAGCACGTCTCCGGCGTTGACCTGGCCGCCCTCGGTGCAGGGCACCTCAGAAACAACCCCGTCCATACCAGCCAAAAGCGCGTGCTCCATTTTCATGGCTTCCAGAATAGCCAGTCGGTCGCCTTTTTGCACTGTATCGCCCGCAGACACGAACAGGGCCTTCACAACACCGGGCATCGGCGCAGCAACAGAATTGCCCGAGGCATCATTATCCGTTGCACGATCCAGCGGATCCTTGATCTGAAACGCAACTGCTTGTGCGGCAAAAACCGTGATCTGATCCTGCGCGATCGCATGGGCATGGACGGCCTGACCATCAGCGGACCACATGCCTGCCTTTTGCACAAAGTCAAACATCTGCTCCTGCACCTCGACCGATACGTGATCTGGGCTGTGCACCTGAACAGACACGCCAAAAACATCGTCGCCCTGCGCAAGTTCAAGACTCTGACGCAGCGCACCCCACAGGGCAAACCCGCTGTCGCGCCCAAGCGTTGGCAAGACAGCAAACAATCCGGCCTGCGCCGCAAGCTCTGCAGTCACACCCTGGGCCTCAATCAGCTGATCATAGTCCCGCGCGATCAAGCCTGTGTCGACCTCGCCTTTGGCAAATCCTTCGTGGGCCGCCAATTGCGCCAGAAAGCCCAGGTTGGTGACCGTGCCCGCCAAATGCGTTTCCGCCAAAGCACGCCGCATTTTGGCCAAAGCAATGTCGCGGGTGGCGCCATAGGTAATAAGCTTGGCAACCATCGGGTCATAAAAGGGCGAGATCTCGTCCCCTGCCCGCACACCGCTGTCTGCGCGGCACCCTTCCGAGAACTCCAGATGCGAGATCCGCCCAATCGCCGGAAGGAAATTGTTGTTGGCATCTTCTGCATAAAGCCGCGCTTCAAAACTGTGGCCGGTCAGAGTCAGGTCCGACTGCGCCACTGGAATCGGCTCGCCGCTTGCGACGCGAAGCTGCCATTCCACCAGATCAACACCCGTGATGGCCTCAGTTACCGGATGTTCCACCTGCAAACGCGTGTTCATTTCCATGAACCAAAAGCGATCCGCCCGAAGCCCGTCTGACCCGTCCACAATAAACTCAACCGTGCCCGCGCCTTTATACCCGATGGCCTCGGCCGCCCGGACAGCTGCCTGCCCCATGGCCTCGCGCACCTCTGCGGTCATGCCAGGTGCTGGCGCTTCTTCCAGAACTTTCTGGTGACGCCGCTGCAACGAACAATCCCGCTCAAACAGATGCACCGCACGCACTCCGTCGCCAAAGACCTGAATTTCGATGTGCCGCGGGTTTTGAATGAACTTCTCGATCAGAACATCCGCATTGCCAAAACCGGTCATGGCTTCGCCCTGCGCACTTGCAAGCGCCTCGGCAAACCCATCTGCGGTCTCTACAATTCGCATGCCCTTGCCGCCGCCACCTGCGACCGCTTTGATCATCACCGGATAGCCAATTTCTGCGGCCTGTTGCGCCAGAAAATCCGCATCCTGCGTTTCGCCGTGATAGCCAGGCACCACAGGCACATTTGCCTGCTCCATCAGCACCTTGGCGGCGTCCTTCAGCCCCATCGCACGGATCGCATCCGAGCTTGGCCCGATAAAGACCAGCCCTGCTGCTTCAACCGCGTCCACAAACTCTGGGTTTTCCGACAGAAAGCCATAGCCCGGATGAATGGCCTCGGCCCCCGTGCTTTGCGCCGCAGCAATAAGTGCATCGCCCCGCAAATAGCTCTCGGCCGGGGCCGCACCGCCAAGGCTTACCGCTTCATCGGCCATCGCCACATGTTTGGCTTGCGCATCCACATCCGAGTGCACGGCCACACAGGCCACCCCCATGGACTGGGCTGTTTCAATCACGCGGCAGGCGATTTCGCCGCGGTTGGCAATCAGGATTTTCTGAAACATCTCCAGAACCCTCTCATTTCTCTTGCATCAAATATCCCGGGGGTGTGGGGGCTGGCCCCCACGCCTTACATCCGGAACACACCAAACTTTGTTTCTTCGATCGGAGCACACAGCGCAGCCGACAGGCTCAGCGCCAGCACATCGCGGCTCTTGCGTGGATCGATAATGCCGTCGTCCCACATCCGAGCCGAGGCATAGAGCGGGTGGCCCTGCTCTTCGAACATGTCGATCGTAGGCTGTTTAAAGGCCGCTTCCTCGGCCTCTGACCACGCACCACCAGAGCGTTCAATCGCGTCACGTTTAACCGTTGCCAGAACGCCTGCCGCCTGAGGCCCGCCCATGACCGAAATCCGAGAGTTCGGCCAGGTCCACAAGAACCGTGGCGAATAGGCCCGCCCGCTCATGCCATAGTTGCCAGCGCCAAAAGAGCCACCAACAAGCATGGTCACCTTAGGCACATTGGTGGTCGCAACTGCGGTCACCATTTTCGCCCCGTGGCGCGCAATGCCTTCGTTTTCGTATTTCCGCCCAACCATAAAGCCTGTGATATTCTGCAGGAAAACCAAGGGGATATTGCGTTGCGAGCAAAGTTCTACGAAATGCGCGCCCTTTTGAGCGCTTTCCGAGAACAGAACGCCATTATTGGCAACGATCCCAATGGGGCAGCCTTTCACATGGGCAAAGCCAGTCACCAGAGTTTCGCCAAAGCGCGGCTTGAACTCGTCAAACCGCGAGCCGTCTACAAGCCGCGCGATCACTTCGCGGATGTCATAGGGCTGGCGTAGGTCTGTGGGCACAACGCCCAGAATTTCCGCGGGATCATAGGCTGGCTCTTCGGACGCCTGCCAGGCAACGGTGGTGGGCTTTTCGATGTTCAGATTGCCCACCGCGCGACGCGCAAGCGCCAGCGCATGTGCGTCATCTTCGGCCAGATAATCCGCAACACCCGACAAACGCGTGTGCACATCACCGCCTCCAAGATCCTCGGCGCTGACGATCTCTCCGGTGGCCGCCTTAACCAGTGGCGGGCCTGCCAGAAAAATCGTGCCCTGCTCTTTGACGATGATCGAGACGTCCGACATCGCAGGCACATAGGCACCACCAGCCGTACAGGATCCCATAACCACCGCGATCTGGGCAATGCCCTTTGCGCTCATGCGGGCCTGATTATAGAAAATTCGGCCAAAGTGGTCGCGGTCTGGGAAAACCTCGTCCTGATTGGGCAGGTTCGCACCGCCGCTGTCGACCAGATAAATACACGGCAGATGGCTCTCTTCGGCGATTTCCTGAGCACGCAGGTGCTTTTTCACGGTCATCGGATAATAGGTGCCGCCTTTTACGGTGGCGTCATTGCAGACCACCATGACCTCTTTGCCCATGACCCGCCCGATACCGGCAATCGCGCCCGCGCAGGGGGCTGCACCGTCATACATGCCGTGTGCGGCGGTCGCGCCGACCTCTAGAAAGGGGGAACCCGGATCCAGCAGATTGGCAACCCGCTCGCGCGGCAACATCTTGCCACGGCTCAGATGGCGTTCGCGCGACTTCTCGCCCCCGCCCAAAGCAGCAGCTGCGGCCACGTCGTTGATCTGTTTCAAAGCCTCAAGATGCCCGGCGACATTCGCCTTGAAACCCTCTGAACTTGTAATGGCAGAAGAGTTTAATTTCATTACATTTTTCCCATGAGTTCGCGGCCGATCAACATGCGCCGGATTTCAGATGTCCCTGCGCCGATCTCCATCAGCTTGGCATCTCTAAAGATCCGGCTGACGGGTGTTTCATTCATAAAGCCCATGCCGCCCATGGCCTGCACCGCCTGATGCGCCACTTTCATCGCTTCTTCCGAGGCATAAAGCACACAAGCCGCTGCATCCTGACGGGTGACTTCGCCGCGATCACAGGCTTTGGCCACCTCATAGACATAGGCACGCGAGGAGTTCATCGCGGTGTACATATCGGCGATTTTGCCCTGCATCAGCTGGAAGTCCCCCAAGGACTGGCCGAACTGTTTGCGGTCTTTCAGATAGGGCATCACCTCGTCCAGACAGGCGGCCATGATGCCGGTACCGATGCCCGACAGCACGACACGTTCATAGTCCAGGCCGGACATCAGGACGCGGACGCCTTTGCCCTCTTCGCCCAGCACATTTTCAAACGGCACTTCGACGTCTTCGAAGATCAGCTCGGCAGTGTTTGAGCCGCGCATCCCCAGTTTGTCAAAGTGCTGCGAGGTCGTGAAACCCTTCATCTCTTTTTCGATCAAAAAGGCCGTCACCCCGCGCGAGCCCGCCTCGGGATCGGTTTTTGCGTAAACCACCAAAGTGTCCGCATCCGGGCCATTGGTGATCCAGAATTTGTTACCGTTCAGGACGTAACGATCGTTCCGCTTTTCCGCGCGCAGTTTCATGGACACAACGTCAGATCCAGCGCCGGTTTCAGACATCGCCAACGCGCCAACATGCTCGCCCGATACCAGTCTTGGCAGATATTTGGCCTTTTGTTCCGCCGTGCCATTCAGCTTGATCTGGTTCACACACAGGTTCGAATGCGCGCCGTAAGACAACGACACCGAAGCAGACGCCCGTGCGATCTCTTCGACCACAATCACATGTGCCAGATAGCCCATACCGACGCCGCCGAACTCTTCTTCGACGGTGACACCCAACAGGCCCAGCTCTCCCATTTCGCGCCAAAGCTCGTTTGGAAAAGCATTGTTGGCATCAATATCTTTGGCCAGCGGCTTGACCCGCTCTTGCGCCCATCGATGCGCAACCTCCTGAATTGCGTCGATTTCCTCGGGCAGATCAAATTTCATCGAGTGCATAAACATGGGTCGGTCCGTTTATTGAACATTTGTTCATTTATAGACTCAACGCAAAGGATCTGGCAAGCGCGCAAGCTGCCTTGCGACGCGACGTTCTATGGGTCGCGATTGATTGAGGGAACGGCGATTACGTTTGGGGGGCGCGGCCTCAGTCGCCCGACTGAAATACCACGCCGACCTCGGATTTGATGATCCGTGCGATCAAGGCGCAATCCTCGACGCTGAAGGTCAGTGGGATGCGCATATCCATGATCCCGTCCAAGATCCGGTCTGATCGCGCCATGGGTTCAGTCGGAGCATAGGCCCAGGACGCATAACGCGATGTGAAGGCGACAGGCTCTTGTCCACCAAACCACTTCAACTCTACGCCGCGCGTTTTGCAGCGATCCATGACCTCGTTGACCTTGGCAGATGACCAGTCAAGCAACAGAAACTGAATAGACGAGCCGACAAAATACTCTTCCTCCGGGCGCTCGACAATCGTCAGGCCCGGCGTGTCGCGAAGCCCCTGTTCAACTGTCCGGTAGCGCTCGTTCCAGCGTTCCGCTTGTTGATCCAAATCCCGCAATTGCGGACGCAGGATTGCCGCGCGCAGGTGGTCCATCCGGCCAGAAACATTCGGCGTTTGGTATTTGATCTTTTCAAACGCCTCAGCGGGTGGCACCGCACCGTGGCGTTCATAGAGCATATACGACCCGCTCAAGATGGTCGCCCGCGCCATAAGGTCGGGATCATCAGACACCAGCAAACCGCCTTCGCCCGAATTCACATGCTTGTAGGTCTGCGTGGAATAACAGGCCATATCCCCCCAAAGACCGGACGGCTTGCCTTTCCAGCTGCCGCCCATTGTGTGTGCACAGTCTTCGATAATGCGGATATTATGCGCCTGACAGATGTCCATCAGGGCTTCCATGTCACACAGATGCCCCCGCATATGGCTAAGCATCAGCACATCAGCGAGATGCGCTTTGGCCGCTAAGTCCTCAAGATCAATCACCAAATCTTCGGTGACGCCAACGAAAACAGGCACTGCTCCGACAGATGCAATCGCACCCGGAACCGGGGCCAGAGTGAAGGCGTTGGTCAGCACCTTGTCCCCCGGAGCTACCTGCATCGCGCGCAAAGCCGCGCCCATCGCATAGCCTCCGGACGCGACCGCCAGACAATAGTTCACACCCAACTGGCGTGCGAATTCCTGCTCCAGCAACGACACCTCACCCAGCTCGCCCTCGGCGACGTTATAGCGATGCAGACGCCCGCTTTGCAGAACCGCCATCGCGGCGTCGATGCCCTCTTGCGGGATCGGTTCTTGCTGGGTGAAATTACCGGTGAAAATCTCAGTCATGGGCGTCGTGTTCACTTTGTTAAATGCAGGGCACAGGCAATCAGGCCGTGCCGATCAGCCGTTCCACGATGTCAGGTAGCTCGCTGTAGTCCGACATCAAAGCTTCGGGTGTCAGGGCAGCCATATCATCGCCACTTGGCCCGAATGTGACAAGCACCGACGGCACGCCTGCGGCTTTGGCCGTGTTGCGATCCGTGTCGCTGTCACCTACCAACAGGGTATGCGGCATCTCTCCGCCAAGGCGCTGAACGGTCTCGACCAAAGGGGCAGGATCGGGTTTGCGCACTGTCAGCGTATCGGCCCCGACCAGGGCCTCAAATGCGTCTCTGACCCCCAGCTCGCGCAGCAGCTGATCGGCCAGTTTTTCGGGCTTGTTCGTACAGATCCCAACGCCATAACCAAGGGATTTGAGCCCCTCTATTGTTTCCATAGCGCGTGGGTAGATCTGGGTATGCGCCGCGATTGTCTCGCCATAGGCCTTCAGCAACACCGGGTAATATTGATCTACGGTTTCAGGCTTGTAACGATCCGTGCGTTCAAGCCCAACGGTCAGCATCCGCCGCCCTCCCCGCAGGGCAACGCCCGCGTCGCGATCGGGTGTAAGAACATCGCCTAACCCCATGTCCCGAAAGCAATAATTTGCCGCTGCAAGCAAGTCACCACTGGTGTCGGCCAGCGTGCCATCCAAATCAAAAACCACGGTTTTCCGCATCATTGCCCCCACAAGCCGCCAAAACGCGTGGCGACTTTCTGCCCAGCCCTGTTACAAGTCGCAACCATCTTTGATGGTATCCAGACTTGCACCGTCTTTGCACTCGGATAAAACGGGCACGCACGAATTACAAAGAGAAAATAATATGAGTATTGCGTTGGTCATCCTCGCAGCGGGCAAAGGCACGCGGATGAACTCTGACTTGCCAAAGGTGCTGCATGAAATTGCAGGCGCGCCCTTATTGATCCACGCAATGAAGTCAGGCGACTCGCTTCAGCCAGAGAAAACCGTCGTTGTTGCCGGTCACGGGTTTGAGGCTGTGAAGGCGGCTGCAGAGGGCTGGGATGAAGCCGCACAGGTCGTTCTGCAAGAAGAGCAGAAAGGCACGGGCCATGCGGTGATGGCCGCGCGCGACTCGCTGCAGGGCTTTGATGGCGATGTCATGGTGCTCTACGGCGATACGCCTTTTGTACAACCTGACACGCTGGAACGCATGGTTGATGCGCGTGGGGACAATGCGATCGTTGTGCTGGGCTTTACCGACAGCACGTCGGAAAAATACGGGCGTCTGGTGATGGATGGCGATCAGCTGACCGCGATCACGGAATACAAAGATGCCGATGACGCCACCCGAGCCATCGATTTCATGAACAGCGGTGTCATGCTGGTGAAGGGCGACATCCTGTTTGATTTGCTGGACGCCACTGACAGCGAGAACGCCTCTGGCGAATACTATCTTACTGACATCGTCGAAGTCGCCCGCAACAAAGGGCTGACCGCGACAGCCATTTCTTGTGACGTGTCCGAAACTATGGGCGTGAATTCCCGCGTGCATCTTGCCGAGGCCGAAGCCGCGTTTCAAACCCGCGCGCGTATCACCCTGATGGAAGACGGGGTCACATTGGTCGACCCAAGCTCGGTCTTTCTGGCGCATGATACAGTCATCGGTCGAGACACGGTCATAGAGCCCAATGTTTTCTTTGGCCCCGAGGTCACCGTCGAATCCGGTGCCACCATCCGCGCCTTCAGCCACCTTGAGGGCGCGCATGTGTCCCGCGGGGGTGTTGTGGGCCCCTATGCGCGCCTGCGCCCCGGTGCAGAGCTGGCCGAAGACGTGCGCATCGGCAACTTTGTCGAAGTCAAAAACGCCCAGATTGACGAAGGCGCCAAGGTTAACCACCTCAGCTATGTCGGCGATGCCTCCATTGGCGAGAAATCCAACATCGGCGCGGGGACAATCACCTGCAACTACGACGGCGTCATGAAACACAAGACGACCATCGGCAAGAACGCCTTTATCGGCTCAAACACCATGCTTGTTGCCCCTGTCACCATCGGAGACGAGGCCATGACAGCCAGCGGCTCGGTCATCACGAAAAACGTGGGCGACGGTGCGTTGGCTCTGGCACGGGCTCAACAGATTGAAAAACCCGGCATGGCCCGCAAACTATTTGAGATGCTGCGCGCCAAGAAAGCCAAACTTTCTAAGGATAAATCGTAATGTGTGGAATTGTTGGCGTTCTGGGGCACCACGAGGCGGCGCCTATTTTGGTCGAAGCGCTCAAGCGGCTTGAATATCGCGGCTATGACAGTGCGGGCAT
Source organism: Cognatishimia sp. (assembly GCF_964229375.1). Classification (GTDB taxonomy): domain Bacteria; phylum Pseudomonadota; class Alphaproteobacteria; order Rhodobacterales; family Rhodobacteraceae; genus Cognatishimia. Next base: position 948 of record NZ_CAXREH010000221.1, on the reverse strand, counting down.
CGCGACTGTTCAAAATGGCGAATTGGATCGCAGGCGCGCGGTCGGCAAGCTGGTGAACCTGTCAGACCTGCTGGTCCACGACCCCCTGCCCGGCAAATCCGGGATCGGCCATACACGCTGGGCCACGCATGGCGCGCCCTCGGTCTATAACTGCCACCCCCATCAGGCAGGTCCGGTCGCGGTTGTGCACAACGGCATCATCGAGAATTTCCGCGAGCTGCGCGAAGAGCTGTCTGCGGCGGGCTATGGTTTCACCACCGAAACCGACACAGAAACCATCGCGCTTTTGACCCAGATGTTCATGGAGGCCGGCGACGCCCCCGTTGATGCGGCCCACAAGACTTTGGCGAAATTGGACGGTGCCTTTGCGCTCGCCTTTTTGTTTGAGGGCGAAGAGGATCTGATCGTGGCCGCCCGCAAAGGGTCTCCGCTGGCGATTGGTCATGGCGACGGCGAGATGTACGTCGGGTCTGACGCCATCGCGCTTGCGCCTTTGACAGATGAAATCACCTATCTGGAAGAAGGCGACAGCGCAGTCCTGACGCGCACTTCCCTGGAAGTTCGCAATGAGGCCGGAGAGCTGGCCAATCGCGCGAAAAAGAAAATCGCGATCGACAGCGCGCAGGTCGACAAAGGTGGCCATAAGCACTTTATGGCCAAAGAAATCGCAGAACAGCCCACCGTCATCGGCGAGGCCATCCGCCACTATCTGACGGATGACGGCACCGATATTGCTCTGCCCGACGAGATTGATTTCACCAAGATCGAACGCCTGACCATGGTGGCCTGCGGTACAGCATTTTACGCCTGCATGACGGCCAAGTACTGGTTTGAACAACTCGCAGCCCTTCCGGTGGAAATCGATATCGCGTCAGAGTTCCGCTACCGTGACCCGGTCATCACCAAAGGCACCGCGGCCCTGTTCGTCAGCCAATCCGGTGAAACCGC
>NZ_CAXREH010000220.1:0-10388 GCF_964229375.1 Cognatishimia sp. | reverse complement strand
GCCAAAGCGTACCTTCCCTGAACTGGCGGAAAAGCTCTTTCAAACCGGTCTGCGCCGCGATTGCCCCGCGCTTTTGGCCGAGAGCGTCAGCCACCCCGAACAGACCTTGCAACGCAGCACGATGGAAGCGCTGGCTGTGCACTTGAAACAAGAGATCTCGACCGCGCCGGGCCTGATCCTGTTCGGTGAATTGGCGGAGGCCTAGATGATCACGCTGTCGCTGGTCGGGATCGGATCCGGCAACCCCGAACACCTCACACTCGAGGCGATCCGCGGTCTGGAAAACGCGGACCGTATCTTGCTGCCGCGCAAGGGCGATGCCAAGACAGAACTGGCTGACCTGCGGCGTGACATCGCCACCAACTTCCTGAAAACACAACCAAAGATCGTTGAGTTCGACTATCCCGTGCGCGATGCGGCCACGCCTGAATATCTGGACGGCGTCAACACGTGGCATGACGCCCTTGCAGAGATCTGGACAGACCTGATCCAAGCACATGGTGGCGCACAGACTCGTGTCGCGCTGATGGTTTGGGGCGACCCCAGCCTCTATGACTCTACACTTCGGATCGCCGAACGTGTGGCCGCAAAGGGCATCGAGATGCAGACCCGCGTTGTGCCCGGCATCACCTCGCTGCAGATGCTCACGGCAGCCCACGCGATCCCCCTGAATTCGCTGGGTGCCGCAGTTCAGATTACGACAGGGAGGCAGTTGCGTGATCACGGCTGGCCGGATGGGGTGGATACGCTGGCGGTGATGCTGGACGGCGCATGTTCTTTCCAACACGTCAAAGACGTTCCGGCCACGATTTACTGGGGTGGCTATGTCGGCATGCCGCAGCAAATTCTGTTGTCAGGCCCGCTTGCGGACGTCAGCGATCAAATCATTGATTCTCGTGCAAAAGCGCGCGCTGAACATGGCTGGATCATGGACATCTACGTGCTGCGCAGATCCTAAAGCTTCTTTTGTGCAAGAATCCGTTTCATCTGACGGATAATCTTTGCCTGACACATCAGATCGTCAGGCACCCGCGCAATTTTCCGTCGAACTGTTGACGCTACGGCGGGATTGCTCCTTTGACACTTGCAGAGCATAGTTATTTGCCGCAGTGTTTCGGGATTATGCGCCGCGAGAATGCGCATATCTGAATAGGCTATGGGGGGACTGCTTGCTCGATTCTGCTCCTGCGTTGATCGCAGAGGACATCCACATGAGCTTCGGCGATCTGGAGGTTCTCAAAGGCGTTTCACTGACCGCTCAAGAGGGCGATGTGATCTCGATCCTTGGATCCTCGGGATCGGGAAAATCCACGTTCCTGCGCTGCATCAACTTTCTGAACGTGCCCGACAAGGGCCGCGTGGTTCTGGATGGCGAAGAAGTCAACATCCGCAAAGATGCCAATGGCCGCAGCTTAGGCGCGGATGCAAAACAAATCCAACGCCTGCGCAGTCAGCTTGGGTTTGTGTTCCAGAGCTTTAATCTGTGGTCGCATATGACCGTGCTGCAGAACGTGATGGAAGGCCCGGTTCAGGTGCTTGGACGTCCCAAAGACGAAGTCCGCGAAGAAGCTCTGAAAGTGCTGGACGAAGTCGGCATTGCACAAAAGGCAGACGCCTATCCAAGCCAGCTGTCTGGCGGCCAGCAACAGCGCGTCGCAATCGCCCGCGCGCTGGCGATGAATCCGAAAGTGCTGTTGTTTGATGAGCCCACTTCGGCGCTTGACCCTGAACTTGTCGGCGAAGTGCTGCGCGTGATGCGCAAGCTGGCCGAACAGGGCCGCACGATGATTGTTGTGACACATGAAATGGGCTTTGCCCGCGAAGTCAGCAACCGTGTAATTTTCCTGCACAATGGCAAGGTCGAAGAAGACGGCCCGCCCGAGCAGGTGTTTGAAAACCCGAAATCAGAGCGATGCAAAGCGTTTTTCGCAAGCATCCTGTGACAACCCAACGAAAACAAAATCTTAGGGAGTTAACTATGACAACTTTTCTGAAACTCGCAGGGGCCGCCACACTGGCAGCTTCTTTTGTGGCCACCGCCGTCACAGCGGAAACCATCCGCATGGGCACCGAGGGCGCCTACCCTCCGTATAACTTCATCAACGACTCCGGCGAAATCGACGGTTTCGAGCGCGAAGTTGGCGACGAGCTGTGTAAGCGCGCAGGTCTGGAATGTACCTGGGTCACCAACGAGTGGGACAGCATCATCCCGAACCTCGTATCCGGCAACTACGACACGATCATTGCGGGCATGTCCATCACCGCAGAACGTGACGAAGTTATTGACTTTACTCAGGAATACTTCCCACCAGATCCATCCGCATATGTTGCCCTGTCTGGTGCAGGCATGGATGTAAAAGGTGGCGTTGTGGCAGCACAGACCGCAACCATTCAGGCCGCATATATTGCCGAGTCCGGCGCAACTCTGGTTGAATTCGCAACTCCAGAAGAAACCGTTGCAGCCGTTCGTTCCGGCGAAGCAGACGCGGTTCTGGCGGACTTCGCTTACCTCAAGCCAATCGTTGACGCATCCGGCGGCGAGCTGACCATCATTGACGACAGCGTGTCTATCGGTGGCGGCGTCGGCATGGGCGTTCGCGAATCCGACGGCGAGCTGAAAGCGAAAATGGATGCAGCGATTGCGTCCATGAAAGAGGACGGCACCCTGTCCGAGCTGATCGCAAAGTGGTTTGACGGCCGTATGGTCAAGTTCTAATCACACCCGACACTCAATGAGGCCGCCCCCCCGGGCGGCCTTTTTTTGAAAGTCTTGCATGTTTGAATTCTGCGCAGATCCAAAGAGCCTCGACGGGCTTGTCTGGTGGTCCTGTTACCTGACCAACGGCAAGCACATGGCGTTCTATTTCAGCTTTGTCACCGTATTGACGCTCTTGCTGTTCACCGTTCCCCTGATCATGACGCTGGGCTTTGCCGGAGCGCTTGCACGCCGCTCTCAAATCGCCCCTGTGCGTTGGGTGGGTTGGGTCTATACCTCGATGGTGCGGGGCGTGCCTGACATCATCTTTTTCCTTTTCGCGCTGATCGCTCTGGATCAGGGCATCGAATACCTGCGCCACGTCGCCCTCTGCCCCGACTGGGCCGAACCGATCCGGCAGGGCAATGACTTCCGTGTTTGTCCAGACGCGAAGATGCCGCTGGGCACCGCTCCCCAATGGATCCACGAGATCTATGGCTTTGTCTTGGCCGCCGTTGGGTTCGGGATCGTCTTTGGCGCCTTTGCCGCCAACACACTTTATGGCGCATTGAACGCCGTGCCTCATGCCCAGCTGGAAACCGGCGTCGCCTATGGCATGTCTCCGCGCCAGGTCTTTCGCCGCATCCATCTGCCACAGATGTGGATCTATGCGCTGCCTGGTCTGTCGAACTTGTGGATGATCCTTATCAAAGCCACGCCGCTTCTGTTTCTGCTGGGCGTCGAGGACGTGGTCTATTGGGCCCGCGAACTGGGTGGATCAAAGACTGCGATCTTTGACTATCCGCACGGCGACTGGCGTCTGGGCTATTTCATGGTCTTGCTTGTGTTCTATCTGTTGCTGACCTGGGTCAGTGAAAAAGCCTTTGGCCGCCTGACCGCATGGGTCAGCCGTGGTCAGGCCACCATGGGGGGCACGACATGAGCTGTTTTGAGACCCTTCAGGATTACGGCCTTCGGGCGATTGGCATCGGTGAGCGGCTGCTGCCGAAGACTGATTTCACCTTTTGTGAACATGTTGTGCTGATCGGCTCTGGCATGATCTGGAACCTGTATTTCGCGCTGTTCGCGCTCTTGCTTGGGTTCTTTCTGGCCATCGGTCTTGCCACCGCACGGGCGTCAGACAAAGGCTGGCTGCGCATTCCCGCGCAAAGCTTCATCTTTGTGATCCGCGGCTCGCCGCTGTTTATTCAGTTTTTCATCGCATATGAAACCTTCGTTCTGATCCCGAAGCTTGGCTATGATCTGAACCTTGGCTTCATCGAGATTACAGTCGAAACCCGCTGGCTGACAAAAGCCTGGCTGGGGGCTTTGATTGTGCTGTTCCTCAACACATCGGCCTATACCGCGCAGATTTTCTATGGTGCGTTACAAGCCATCCCGCGTGGTGATATCGAGGCGGCGGACGCCATTGGCATGTCCCCAAGGACCAAGTTCCGCCGGATCGTGTTCCCATCGATGCTGCGACTGGCGTGGGAAAGCTATACCAACGAGGCGATCTTTTTGTTCCACGCAACGGCGCTTGTCTTCTTTGCCAGCTTTCCAGCCTGGCGCCAGAAGGGCGACGCGCTGTATTATGCGAACTACTTTGCAGACAAGACGTTCAACCCGTTTGTGCCCTACCCGATCATCGCCGCCTATTTCATCTTTTTCACGCTGGTGCTGATCCTTGTGTTTTCGATGGTCGGCCGACGATTGAACAAGCACGTTCGCTAACACGCGCTCTCAACTATCTAGGTATGTGCCGAACCGGACAGACAACCGGTACGGTACATCGTAATTGACATTTCTGCGCGATCTATCCATAGATATCTAGTTTTTAGGATATCTTTATACACATGAACAAAAAATCTAATTCTGCCCCATATATTGGCACACGTATTGAACAACTCTGTCGGCACAAAAAACTCACACTTCGCGCGCTCTGCCAGTCGGCGGGGCTAAAATATCAGACCCTGCACGCGCAAATTTCGAACCAGCGCCATATTCCATTTGAGACCGTCTGCAAGATTTCAGAGGTGACGGATACGTCGCTGAGTTGGTTTGCCAGCAACGAAGCGCCTTCCCTGCTGGCGCAAAGCGATGTCACACCCTTGTCGGATGCCTTGTTCGACCAGTTGCTTCAAACCACCAAACTGCGGCACGCACAGGATGAAAAGGTGCTGGACGCCCATTCGCTGGCTTTGATCTATTACCGCTCTGGCGGGCTGCTCAGCGGGCTGACGCCTTATTTGGAACAGGTCGACATATTCTATGCCCCCCAGCACGGTGACACGCATCTGCGCGTTTACCGGATGGGTAAGGAAAGCCTGACATCCAAGACGTTGAAGCGCACCGACAAAGAACAGCTTCAGAAATCTCTGGACGCGGCCCCCCCGCAACTCAGGATGCGGTTTCTGGCGGACTATCAACTGGCTGCCAAAGGCGAGTTTCTTTACACAATCGAAAGCCTGAACGCCAACGCGGTTGATCACGTCGACAGGATCCGGATGGACTACCTGCGCTTGCTGATCCGCTTTGACTCTGAGGAAGAAGGCCCTCTGATCGTCAACCTGTCAGAGCTTCTCCGGTAAGTCCGACAACAGTTTGGCGTAGTAGCTGAAGTACTTCTGCGTCACAAAAAAGCACGCATCGTCATCGCGGTGATAGCTGGGCGCGTTGGACCATGTCTGCGCGTTGTGGATGACGGTGTTAAAGCCATAGAACTTCATAGCGCCGCGCCCGACATCCTTTTCCCGCACGAAAGCATAGACCGCCGAAGGGTCAAATTTCAGCATCGCAAAGGCAATCGCAAAATGCGTGAACCGCTTCAACACACGCCCGGCCTTGGCACCGCGAAACTCTTCGTGGACAATCAGATCCCCGAAATAGGCCAAGCGGCCAGAAAGATAGTCATCAACCGGCGAGGCCACGTCCAGAACGGCACCGCCCGTGCGCTCATAATGCCGCGCCACGCAGTTCTGCCAGAACTGGCTCAGCTTCATATTGCCAAGGTCATCAAATCGGCATCCCCCGGCGGCAACCGTCTCGTCGCCACGGGTCAGCAGCAGCCAAAAGCAGTTGTTAGGTGTGAAATCGTTCAAAAACGGTGACAGGCGCGGTGTCAGGTAGGGCTTGCCCAGAATCTCAACAAGATTGCGAATGGTGGACAGGTCTTCGACGTGAAGAATGTCATATCCATCATCCTTTAACCCTTGGCGGCACTCAGCCGCCAAAGCGTTGAAATAAAAGTCACTCAAGGCACGACCCCTCGGTAGTCAGAAGGTTTATTTCAAGCGGACGTTGGGGCCCCCAACAATTCACCCCACACCGACTTATCTCTTGCCCCACAAGTCGCGAAAATATCAATGGATATCTACAAAATGCGTATCCACAAATGCAGATTTGGCGTCTTCACCCAGCAATTTTGGCAATTCTTCATGCGGCTTTGGAATCAGATACGATCTAAACCGCATGGTCAGGAAAGCCCGTACTGCGACAATAGCGGATCGATTAATAGATCACGTTCATCACAGTCAGAGACACCAGCAGGAACAGCACCGTCATAATGCCACCGCTGCGCAGGAAGTCGGTCACCTTATAGCCCGCAGGCCCCATGATCAGCGCATTGACCTGATGGGTCGGGATCAGAAAGGAATTCGACGTCGAAATCGCAACCGTCAGCGCAAAGATCGCAGGGTCGCCCCCGGCCTCGATGGCAATAGAGATCGCCAGCGGCACCAACAGTACGGTTGCACCGACGTTAGACATCACCAACGTAAACCCGGTCGCCAACAACGCCAGCCCTGCCTGAAGCCCCCAGATCGGCCAGCCATCCAGCACGACAAGGATCTGATGGGCAATCCACGTCGCCGTCCCCGTGGCCTGAACCGCCTGCCCCAATGGGATCAGGCTGGCCAACAGAAACACGGTCTGCCAACTGACCGCTTCATAGGCTTCGTCCACACGCAAAACATTGGCTGCAATCATGCCGCACGCGCCGGTCAACAGCGCCAGCGACAGCTTGAGGTCCGTGAACAGGATCAAAGACAACGCGAGCAGGAAAAAGAACAGCGCCCAGCCCACTTTATGGGGCCGCAACTCATCGCGCGGGTAATCCGCTGTCACCACCACCATCTCTCGGCCCTGCGAGATCCGGGCAAGGTTGTCCCACGCGGTAAAGGCCACCAGTGTATCACCTGCCTTGAAAGGTTCGCGGCCGACATTGGTGGCGTCGTGTTCTTCGGTTTCCACAAGGCTGAGGGTCTCGCCACTTCGGTGGATCGCCAACAGCCCCAGACCCATGGTTTTGCGCATGGACAGATCCCGCGCGGATTGCCCGATCATGTCAGAGTCAGGCGGAATAACCAGTTCCGCGACACCCGCCACCGTCGGCGCATAGGACTCGGCAAAAATGTCCAATTCTGGCAGCACTTCCAGACCGTAGGCGTCGGCCATTTGCTGAATCACTTTGCGCCGTCCCAGCACAGCCAGACGACAGGGATCTTCAATCTGCGTATCCAGCACCGGCGTGAACCACTTTTGGCCACGGTGATAAGAGCCGATGATGTAAAGGTTATGCGCAACCATCATGTCCGCAAAACTGTGCCCGCGCAGGATCGAGCCCTCTGGCACGACCACTTCCACCAGATCCGATTTAAGCCCGTAGATCTTTTTCAGATACTCCCGCACAGAGCGCCCGCTGCCCGCGTCTGTCTTGGAGCTCTGACCCGGCAAAACCCAGCGACCCAGCAACAGAAAATAAAGGATCCCCGTCACCACCAAACAAATGCCAATTGGCGTTACAGAGAACAGCGAGAAGCTTTCCATCTGATAGGCTTCTGGCAGACCCTCATTGGACGAAAGGATCAAATCGTTCAGCAAAATCAAAGGCGACGACCCGACCATCGTCATCGTGCCCCCGAGGATTGCACAAAAGCCCATCGGCATCAGCAACCGGCTGAGAGGGATTTCCGTGCGCACCGAGATCCGGCTGACAACGGGCAGAAACAAAGCCGCCGCCCCAACGTTCTGCATAAAGCTGGAAATCACACCCACCGTGCCTGAAATGATCGGAATAATGCGGACTTCGGTCTTGCCGCCAAATTTCAGGATCGCGCCTGCAACGCGGCTCATCAATCCGGTCTTGTCCAACCCAGCGCCGATGATCATCACAGCGATAATCGAGATCACCGCGTTTGAGGCAAAGCCATCAAACAGTTTCGACGGATCCGCTAGGTTTTCAAGACCCGAGACCTGGGACAAAAGCCCAAGGACCACCATGACCAGAATGGCCGTAAAATCGATGCGGAAGAGTTCCGTGGTGAACAGAACAATCGTCGCTCCTAGAATAAGAAGCACGACGATCATTTCATAACTTAATTCGATTGGCACAGCTTACCTCTTGTTAAGGCAATCTGTCACAGCACGGCCCGTTTTGGGAAGCATTTTGGTACTCTCCCGTCTCATTTTCATAGGTTAACTGTGCCCAAACGGCCTGCATCGCGATGGTGGGCCACGGCGGTTTGCGCCATGGCCTTTCATTTCGCCTGAAACGGGGGGCGCGAAATCGGCGGCACCCCGCGTCGGCTATGCGCTGCCATCAAGCTCCTGAACCATCTCATCCCGCATGATGAACTTCTGCGGCTTGCCTGTGACGGTCATCGGCAGCGCGTCTTTGATCCGAATATGAGCGGGCACTTTGAAGTGTGCGATGTTCTCTTTACAGAACGCGCGTACATCTTCGTCCGTTAGGGCTGCATCTTGCACCGGCACGATCCAGGCACAGACAAGCTCCCCGAATTTCTCATCAGGAATTCCAAAGACCTGCGCTTGGGCAATCTGGTCATGCGTGAACAGGAAATCCTCGATTTCGCGCGGGTAGATGTTTTCGCCCCCTCGCAAGATCATGTCCTTCACACGCCCCGTAATATCGCAATAACCCTCGGCATCGATCACCGCCAGATCGCCGGTCTGCATCCAGCCGTCTTCAGTGATTGCACCGTTGGTCTTATCCGCGTCGTTCCAAGAGCCCTGCATCACCGAATACCCGCGGGTCCAAAGCTCGCCCTGCTGACCCACTGGCAAGGTTTGTCCATCTTTCCCGACGACCTTACATTCGACATGCGGATGCACCCGACCAACCGTGCTGACCCGTTTTTCCAACGGATCATCGACATCGGATTGGAACGACACAGGCGAGGTTTCCGTCATGCCATAAGCAATCGTTACCTCGGACATGTTCATTTTCGCTTGGACCGATTTCATCACCTCAATCGGGCAAGGCGCCCCTGCCATGATACCTGTCCGCAAGGTTGAAAGATCAAAGCTTTCAAAGTTCTGCAGGGCAAGTTGCGCCACAAACATCGTCGGCACGCCGTAAAGCGCGGTGCATTTTTCATCAGAGACAGCTTGCAATGTCGTCTCGGGATCAAAGGCCTCGCCCGGAACGACCATCGTTGCGCCTTTGGTGACGCATCCCAGCGTTCCCATCACCATACCGAAACAGTGATAGAACGGCACAGGGATACACAGTCGGTCGGCGGGTGTGAAATGCATCGTGTTAGTGACGGCATTCGCATTGTTCACGATGTTGTGGTGGGTCAGACATGCGCCCTTTGGGCTGCCGGTCGTGCCAGAGGTGAATTGAATATTGATCGGTTCTTCACTGCTGAGCGCCGCACTCAAGTCATCCAGTTTGGCGCGATCCACCTCGGCGATGGGGCGCTGCACCTGCGCGAAGGTATACATCCCCGCGTGGTTCTGCTTTGAAACTGCAATGACACGTTTTAGATGGGGCAGTTTTTCCGAAACTAAAGCGCCGGCCGCACAGCTATCGAGCTCTGGCGCAAGGCGACGCAGCATCTCGATATAGTTGGAAGACTTAAAGGACTCGGCGGTGATCAGCGTTGAGCACCCCACTTTGTTCAACGCATACTCCAGCTCATAGGGCCGATAAGCCGGGTTCACACAAACCAAAATTGCCCCAACCCGCGCGGTCGCAAACTGGGTAAGCAGCCAGGCACTTTTGTTCGGGGACCAGATCCCGACTCGGTCGCCTTTTTCAACGCCAAGATCGACAAGACCCGCCGCAAGACCGTCGACAGCGTCCGCGAACTCTGCATAGGTCCAGCGGATGCCTTCTTCTGTAAACACCGCGGCCTCGTTGTCAGAGTAGTTGGCCACGGCACGCGCGAGGACCGCCGGAACCGTTAGGTCTAAAAGCGGTACAGTCTCCATGCCTTTGACATGTGATCCTGCGTTCAAAGGCTTGCGATCTTCCATCATCTTGATCCTTGATATCCAGTTGATGCGGGCCGGATAAAGCGTTTGCGCCTGGGTATCAGCACCGCCTAACGATGGCGGTCTGATCACCAAAGGCTTCACAGACCCGCAGATTCAGTTTGCGCAAAACTATCGAGCCGATGATGATGGGAAAAATAGATTTAGTGTCAGCCTATTCCACATAAAATGCGACAATCTCGGACGGGCTAATCCAATGCAATATAGTCACGGTAAGCCGTTATCCGCTGATTTCTTTTATGTTTTCTGGGGTTTTTATTTGGTTGCGGGGAGAGGATTTGAACCTCTGACCTTCAGGTTATGAGCCTGACGAGCTACCTGGCTGCTCCACCCCGCGTTATGTTTGTTATCATCGTTGAGAGATACGTTTTTGATCTGTTTTTGCTAGGTTTGG
>NZ_CAXREH010000219.1:0-7759 GCF_964229375.1 Cognatishimia sp. | reverse complement strand
CACGGCATTGGGCCCGATGGTCGCGCTGGCCAATCCGCTGGATTACCACACTTATATCTGGCGCGATGTGCCTGCGCTCACCCAGACTTTCGCAGCCATGTCCGATCCACAGCTGGCCATCACGCTGTTGATTATCGATATCCCGCGCACAGACCGCGGCGACCCCGAAGACTGGCTGGCCACGGTGGATGCCCTGATTGCAGCCAAACAGCAAAGCCATGGAAATTTCGGCCTTGTGGCCACTTTGCCCGAGCTTTTGCCGGAACCCTTGGCGGAACGGTTGATGGACGCGGGGATCGTTGCGTTTTCCGGTCTGACCGAGGCCATGGCCGCCATCGAAGCCGCCGCGCGCACGCGCCGTGGCCCTCAGGATCCGCTTTTGTTGCCAACACCGACGGTGGTGCCTGCGCAGGTCATATCCGAGGCGCAGGCCAAAGCGGATCTGGCGCAGCATGGCCTTCGCGTTCCGCGATCGCAGCGGGCGGCGAGCGCGTCTGAATTGGCCGATGTGATCGCCTCGGTCGGGCTGCCCTGTGTCGTAAAGGCAGAGGGCTTGGCGCATAAATCAGACATGGGCGGCGTCTATCTGGCGCGTGGCAGCGCCGAGGATGCCATCACGGCTGCGCAGTCTATGCCCTGCAACAGTTGGTTGATCGAAGAATTGGTCGACGGCACCATCGCCGAGCTTTTGATCGGCGTTGTCAAAGACCCGGCGCATGGGTTCGTTCTGACGCTTGCGGCGGGTGGTACGCTGACGGAACTTTTGCAGGATGGGACATCGCTTTTGGTGCCGGCCTCTGATGCGGACATCACCGATGCGCTGGCGCAATTGCGCATCGCAAAACTTCTTGACGGGTATCGGGGCGCTGAACCGGCTGACAAGGAGGCCGTGCTTGCAGCCATCCGCGCCGTGCAAGACTATGTTATGGCCCATGCGGACGGGCTTGAAGAGATCGAAGTTAACCCGTTGATTTGCACCCCCACCACGGCCGTTGCCGTGGATGCCTTGATCCGGCGTCTGGATGCGCCCACACACAATCAGGCCTCGTTTTCCGAGAAAGGACACGACACATGACCGACAGCCCTGTCAAAACTCGCCGCGATGGCGCGATCCTCGAGGTGACACTGGATCGCCCCAAGGCAAATGCGATCGATCTGGCGACAAGCCGCATCATGGGTCAGGTCTTTGCCGAGTTTCGAGACGATCCGGACCTGCGCGTGGCCATCATCACGGGCGGGGGCGAAAAGTTCTTCTGCCCCGGTTGGGATCTGAAGGCCGCTGCGGATGGCGACGAGGTAGATGGAGACTATGGCGTCGGCGGGTTCGGCGGCTTGCAGGAACTGCGCGATTTGAACAAACCCGTGATTGCTGCCGTCAACGGAATCGCCTGTGGTGGCGGGCTGGAGCTGGCCTTGTCTGCCGACATCATTCTGGCCGCCGATCACGCCACATTTGCCCTGCCGGAAATCCGCTCTGGCACAGTTGCCGATGCCGCCTCGATCAAACTGCCCAAACGCATCCCCTATCACATCGCGATGGAACTATTGCTGACCGGACGCTGGTTTGATGTCCAAGAGGCGCACCGTTGGGGCCTGGTCAATGAAATCGTCGCGGGCTCGGATCTAATGGACCGCGCCTGGGATCTGGCAAGGCTCTTGGCGTCTGGTCCGCCGCTGGTCTATGCTGCGATCAAAGAAGTTGTGCGCGACGCCGAAGACAGCAAATTCCAGGATGCGCTGAACCGCATCACCAATCGTCAGCTGCGGACGGTCGACGTGCTTTATGCCAGTGAGGACCAGATGGAGGGTGCGCGTGCTTTCGCAGAAAAGCGGGACCCCATTTGGAAGGGACGTTGACCGAACCATTTGATCTTGAACGATTCTTAGGCCCACAAGAGCTGTCCCACGCCAAAGCCCTGAAAGAACTGCGCAGCGGGTTAAAGCTGAGCCATTGGATTTGGTGGGAAATGCCCCAGCTGCGTGGGCTGGGAACGTCCGTTAAGTCAGTCAAATACGGTCTTTCTGATCTGACCGAAGCCCGGTTCTATCTGTCACATCCCGTGCTGGGACGGCGTCTTGTCGAGCTGTCCATGGCACTTATGGCCCATAAGGGAACGCCGCCCGAGGCGATCCTTGGCCCGATTGATGCGCGCAAAGTGCAAAGCATGGCGACGCTTTTTGAGGCCGTCCAAGGCGCGCCAGCCGTGTTTGAAGATATTCTGGACACATTCTATGCGGGGATGCGGTGCAGGCGCACCCAAGACATGCTGGCAGAGCAACCCTAGGTTTTTCGAAACGTCGCAATCACCGCAAGATCATGTCTGTGATCCGACGTGTTCTCTGGCCCATAGATCGGCAATTGCGGAAGTTGCAGGTCCGAAATCTGGGACGCAAGGCCATCGAGTTTTTCCGCAAACCCTTGCGCCTCATAGTGCTCTGCATTGATCGACAGACACAGAATCCCGCCCGCTGCTGTGATCCGCAACAGCTCGTCCAGCGCGTCTGGCCCGACGTGGCCATGGGTGAACGTGCCGGAACTGACCACTCCACAATAGGTGCCATCGGGAACTGGCAACCGTTCGGTCAGATCGCCTGTGAAAAGGCGGCGATAGACGCTCTTGGCCTGCGCCTGGTCCAACATATCTTGCGAGATATCGGTGGCATCAATCGGTGTAACCCCGTGTTGCGCCAAAACCTGCCCCAGAACGCCTGTTCCTGCCCCGACGTCCAGCACAGGCCCCTGACCGCCCTGATCCGCAAACACCCGCGCCACCTGCCCATGCAGGATATAGCCTGACCCGGCAACAAAGTCGCGGTCATAGCTGCTGGCCCAATCCGCATAAAGCCGCCGCGAGTCGTCTGGGGTACGCAACGCATAGGCCGCGCCAAGGTTAGGTGCCTGATCTTTGGTCATGCACGAAATTGACTCGCGAACGGAGGAAAAATCAAGCGCCTTGGCCTTGTAACCCCTGCCCCGAACACTCAGGTTAGCGCGCATGAGCAAGACCTTACTTTCACTCGGCCATGGTTTTTCAGCCCAAGTCCTCGCGGACCTTTTGGTTCCAATGGGCTGGCGCGTGATCGGCACGACCCGCAAACAAGAGAAATTCGCAACCCTAACCGCGCAGGGCGTCGAGCCTTTGCTATGGCCCTGCGACATCACCGATGCGCTGTCAGAGGCGACGCATGTCCTGACTTCCGCAGGCCCAGATGCAGACGGCGATCCAGTATTGCGTTTGGCTCAGGACGCGATCGTCACCGCTGCGCCAAAGCTTGAGTGGGTCGGGTATCTGTCGACCACAGGCGTCTATGGCGATCATGATGGCGGCTGGGTCGATGAAACGTCCCCGACAGAGCCAGCAACGGTACGCGGCCAGCGCCGGGTGCATGCGGAACAAGAGTGGTTGAATATTTCAGGGCTGCCGGTCCATGTGTTCCGGCTGGCCGGTATCTATGGCCCCGGGCGCGGCCCGTTTGCAAAACTGCGGCGCGGCGTGGCGCAGCGGGTGATCAAGAAAAACCAGATCTTTTCGCGCACCCATGTCGAAGACATCGCGCAGGTGCTGCTGGCCTCGATCAATGTGCCCAATCCGGGGCGGATCTATAACGTCTGTGACGATGACCCGCAGCCGCCAGAGGTCGTCATCGAGTATGCCGCCCGACTGTTGGGCATGGAGCCTCCGCCCGCCGTGCCATTTGAAGAGGCAGACATGAGCCCTATGGCGCGCAGCTTTTATTCCGACAGCAAACGCGTTCGCAATGACCGCATCAAGACCGAGCTGGGCGTCAAATTGAAGTATCCCGACTTCAAGTCAGCCCTGCACGCGATGCTGGAGCAAGAAAAAGCACAGGAAACCTAGCGCAGGTCAGAACAGCGCGTTCAAATCCAGAAATCAAAGCGCGTCAGGCGCTTTGACTGCCAATCTGCGCGATACCGAGCGTCGTTAGGACTTTGGTCTCGATCTGCTCTGCATTCATCGCCGCGACCTCATACATGTCGCGTGGGCTTGCCTGATCGATAAAGATATCAGGCAGCACCATCGACCGGTATTTCAGGCCGCCGTCAAAGGCCCCTTCTTCGGCCAACAGATGCGCCACATGCGAACCAAAGCCGCCAACGGCACCTTCTTCGATCGTAATCAGCGCCTCATGATCGGCAGCTAAAGACAGGATCATGTCGCGGTCCAAAGGCTTTGCGAACCGCGCATCCGCGATGGTCGGCGTGATACCTTTGGCGGCCAAAGCTTCCGCTGCCTTGCGCACCTCTTCCAGACGCGTGCCAAAGGACAAAAGCGCCACACGTTTGCCTTGCTGGATCATGCGGCCTTTGCCGATTTCCAGCACCTCGCCGCGCTCAGGCAGCTCGACACCCACCCCTTCGCCGCGAGGATAACGGAAGGCAATCGGGCCGTCGTCGTGGGCCACCGCTGTCGCAATCATATGCTTCAACTCGGCCTCATCCGCCGCCGCCATCACAACCATGCCTGGCAGGTTGGCCAGATAGGCCACATCAAAGCTGCCTGCATGCGTTGCGCCATCCGCGCCCACAAGACCCGCGCGGTCAATCGCGAAGCGCACTGGCAACCGCTGAATGGCGACATCATGCACAACCTGATCGTACCCTCGCTGCAAGAAGGTCGAATACATCGCGCAGAAGGGCTTCATCCCGCCCGCAGCAAGGCCCGCGCAGAACGTCACACCATGCTGTTCGGCAATCGCCACGTCAAAACACCGGCTTGGATATCGCTCTGCAAACAGGTTCAACCCGGTGCCATCAGGCATCGCGGCCGTCACCGCTACGATCTTGTCATCTTCGGCGGCCATTTCAGTCAAAGTCTGACCGAAAACGCTGGTATAACTTGGCGCGTTGCTTGGCGCTTTTTGCTGCTTGCCGGTGGGCACATCAAACTTTGCCGTGGCGTGGCCCTTGTCGCGCGCGGCCTCGGCCGGTGCATAGCCTTTGCCTTTTTGCGTAACCACATGCAACAGAATGGGGCCCGTGGCACGTTCATGCACCGTACGCAGCACAGGCAACAGCTGTTCCATATCGTGCCCGTCGATCGGCCCCAGATAGGAAAAGCCCAGCGCCTCAAACATCGTGCCGCCAACCGTCATGCCTTTCAGCATATCCTTGGCCCGTTTCGCGCCCTCACGGAACGGCTCTGGCAGCAGTGAAACAGCCCCTTTGGCCGCTGCTTTCAACTCTTGAAACGGCTCGCCTGCATAAAGTCGGCTGAGGTAGGACGACATCGCCCCAACAGGCGGCGCAATGGACATGTCGTTGTCGTTCAAAATGACAAACATCCGCTTGCCCAGATGGCCTGCGTTGTTCATCGCCTCATAGGCCATGCCCGCCGAAATCGACCCGTCCCCGATCACCGCAATCGCGTCGCCCAGGCCACCGTCACAGGTGCCGCCCAAATCCCGCGCAACCGAGAACCCCAGCGCCGCAGAAATAGACGTCGAGGAATGCGCTGCGCCAAAAGGATCAAAAACGGATTCAGACCGCTTGGTGAACCCGCTCAGACCGTCTTTCATCCGCAGCGTCCGAATCCGGTCACGCCGGCCTGTCAGGATCTTATGCGGATAGCACTGGTGGCTAACATCCCAGATCAGCTTGTCCTTGGGCGTGTCAAACACCGCGTGCAAAGCAACCGTCAGCTCGACAACGCCCAGCCCCGCCCCAAGGTGCCCGCCGGTTTCGGACACCGCTGAAATGGTTTCCGCCCGCAGCTCGTGGGCAAGCTGCGCCAACTCGGCGTCGCTGAGGTGCTTTAGATCTTCGGGTTTATTCACCCGATCAAGCAATGGCGTGTCTGGTCTGGCCGACATGGCTGATCCCTAAATTTAGCTGTCACGCGCGATAACAAAGCGGGCGGCCTCTCGCAAGGTATCGGCTTTGCTACCGTATGGATCTAGGGCTCTTGCACAGGTGTCAACAAGGTCACGCGCGCGAGATTTTGCCGCATCCATGCCCAGCAGTGACACAAAAGTCGCTTTGCCCGCCTTTTCGTCCTTGCCCAAAGTCTTGCCGACTTTCTGCGCGTCGCCTTCGATATCCAGAACGTCATCCCAGATCTGAAAGGCCAGCCCCAGAGCCTGCGCATAGGTCAAAAGCGGCGCAATATCCGCCCCCGCCATGCGCGCACCGGCTGTCGCAGACCACGCAAACAGCGCGCCGGTCTTGCCAGCCTGCAATGCTGTGATTTCGTCCAAGGTCAAAGGCACCGGCGAGGTTTCAGCCGCCATATCCAGCGCCTGCCCCAGAACCATGCCCTGCGCACCCGCAGCCCGGGCCAATGTCAACGCCAGATCCGCACGCACTGCACCACTTTCGCTGACGTCAGGGTGTGCAACACACTCAAACGCCAAGGTTTGCAACGCATCGCCCGCCAGAACAGCTGTGGCGTAATCCCACTTCACGTGCACCGTCGGCAAGCCGCGTCGCAAATCGTCATCGTCCATGCACGGCAGATCATCATGCACCAAAGAATAGGCATGCATGGCTTCAATCGCAGTCGCAGGCCAAATCGCCTGGCTGGCCGCAACATCATGCAGTCGCGCAGATTCCAACACCAGAAACGCCCGCAGCCGTTTGCCGCCCGCAGTGGCATAGCGCATGGCCTCGACCACCGGCAGATCGCCCATCTCGCGCATCACGTCGTTCAAATGGGTTTCAACCGCCAGCGCGGCGTCCTGCAGACGGGATTGGAACACGCTACAGCCCTTCGACCGGCTTCAGACCCGATGGTGCGCCCGAGCCGTCAAGCGTGATGGCGGCAACCTTCTCTTCGGCCTCTTTCAGCTTGGCTTCACAACGCGCCTTCAGCTCTGCGCCACGCTCGTAAAGCTTGATGCTGTCGTCCAACGCCACATCGCCACGCTCAAGCTGACCCACGACCTGCTCAAGTTCGGCCATCGCTTGCTCAAATGACATCTCGGAAACAGGTGTATCGCTCATTGCGCGTTCTCCTTAAGGACCTCAACATGGGCCGCCACCGACGCGGCCAAGGCCCTCAGATCATATCCGCCCTCCAGAGTCGAGACAACGCGGCCCTGACACAGGCGATTTGCCAGATCGCACAGCCGTTCCGTCAGCCATGCAAAATCCTCGGTCTGCCAGTTGAGCTGCGCCAGCGGGTCATCGGCATGGGCGTCAAACCCTGCAGAAATCAGGATCAACTCGGGCTCAAACCGCTCGATGCCGCCGAAAACCTCGCGCTCATAAAGGCGACGCATGTCAGCGCCGCTGGAATAGGGCGGCAAAGGATGGTTCCAGATATTGTTGTGCCCGCCGGTCTCATTGGCGTGACCAGAGCCTGGCCAAAGCGGGCTTTGATGCGAGGACACGAACTGCGCGCGCGGCTCGTTCCACAAAAGCGCCTGTGTGCCATTGCCGTGATGGACATCAAAATCAACGATACTGACCCGGGTCAGCCCATGACGCTCCATCGCATGTTTCGCAGCGATCGCCACATTGCCAAACAGACAAAACCCCATAGGCGTTTCCTGTTCTGCGTGATGGCCCGGCGGGCGCATCGCAACAAAGGCGTTCTGAACGTCCCCTGCCAGCACCGCATCCACCGCAGCCAAATTGGCGCCAACCGCACGACGCGCCGCCGCCACCGAACCCGGTGACATATGCGTATCCGCATCCAAGGCCACCGACCCCCGCGCAGGTGCAGCCGACAAGATCGCATCCAGATGAGACTGCGGATGACACAAAAGAATGTCAGCATCCTCACACAACGGCGCACTG
>NZ_CAXREH010000218.1:0-5823 GCF_964229375.1 Cognatishimia sp. | reverse complement strand
CCCGGTGATCTTGAGAAATGCGAGGCTTTTGGCGCGGATATCCTGAAGCTTTGTGTCGAGGTTGGCGGCTGTCTGACCGGCGAACATGGCGTTGGGATCGAAAAGCGCGATCTGATGAGCCATCAATACAGCCACGCGGATCTGGACGCGCAGATGAAGGTGAAAGATGTCTTTGACCCCGCGTGGCTTTTGAATCCGGCCAAAGTCTTTCCTTTGAACAGCAGCGCAAGCCGTCGTCACGCCAGTGAGGTGGCATCATGAGTGCCACAATGCATGTGCCGACGACCGAGGCTGAACTGGCCGAGGCGATTGCCTCGACACAGGCGCCATTGGCAATCCAAGGGGGTGGTACGCAGGGTGTTTCGTCTGACGCAGGATCGGCGCTGTCGTTGTCGGGCATCAGTGGTGTGACGCTCTATGAACCCGGTGCACTGACCTTGGTTGCGCGAGCCGGAACGCCGGTGGCAGACATCACCCAGATGCTGGATGAAGAGGGGCAACGGCTTGCCTTTGATCCGCGGGATCTGCGCACTGTGCTGGGCACCGACGGCATACCTACGATCGGTGCGGTTGCCGCTATGAACAATTCTGGCCCTGCACGTGTCACGGCGGGGGCCTGCCGCGATTTCATGTTGGGGGTGCGTTTTGTTGATGGTCAGGGCGAGATCATCAGCAATGGCGGGCGCGTGATGAAGAATGTCACGGGCTATGATTTGGTCAAACTGCTGGCAGGCAGTCATGGCACGCTGGGCGTTCTGACCGAAGTCAGCCTGAAAGTTCTGCCGAAACCTGACATGACCGCAGTCCTGTTGCTGAACGGGTTGACTGATGCAGACGCGGTGGCGGCCATGAGCGATGCGCTTGGCTCTCCGTTTGAGGTGACTGGCGCGGCACGTGCCCAGAAGGGGGTGGATGGCCATCCCGTCACGATGATCCGCATCGAAGGGTTTGAAGACTCCGTCAGCTATCGTTTGGCAAACCTCAAAGAGCGTCTTGGCCGGTTTGGAGATGTGGCAGTGGAAACTGATCAGGCGCGCACAAAGGCCGGCTGGGCCTGGGTGCGCGATTGCGAGGTGTTTCAGGGCGTATCAGGCAACCTCTGGCGCGTTTCGGTCAAGCCGTCTGATGCGCCGGATCTGGTGGCGCGACTTGCCCCAGACAACGCGCTGTTTGACTGGGGTGGGGGATTGGTCTGGATGGTGCTGCCGCCTGAAACTGACCCGCGCGCGCAGATGGTCGGTGTGTCAGGCCATGCCACTTTGGTGCGCGGTCAGGGTTATGGGCGTTTTCAGCCCGAAGCGCCCGGCGTCGCGCAGCTTTCGGCAGCTTTGCGCAAGAAATTTGATCCACGGGGCATTCTGAACCCCGGTTTGATGGGGTAAGACATGCGGACGGAATTCACGCCGGAACAGCTGACGAAACCGGATTTTGAGCGCAGCAATGAAATTCTGCGGGCCTGTGTGCATTGCGGCTTCTGCACAGCGACCTGTCCGACGTACCAGGTGCTTGGGGACGAATTGGACAGCCCGCGGGGGCGGATCTATCTGATCAAGGACATGCTGGAAAACGAGCGGGTGCCGGACGAGAAGACGGTCAAGCATATCGACCGCTGTTTGTCGTGCCTTGCCTGTATGTCGACCTGCCCGTCTGGGGTGCATTATATGCATTTGGTGGACCACGCTCGGGCCTATATTGACGAAAACTATAAGTGGCCGTTGTCCGATCGTGCGCTGCGCTGGGTGCTGTCTCAGATTTTGCCTTATCCGATGCGCTTTCGTCTGGCTTTGCTGGCGGCCAAGATCGGGCGGCCGTTCGCGCCCTTGATACCGGATGCGCGGATCAAAGCCATGTTGAAGATGGCGCCCAAGCAGATCCCGCCAGTCAGTCGCAACGACGATCCACAAAGCTTCCCCGCCCAGACACCGCGCAAAAAGCGGGTCGCGTTGATGACTGGATGCGCTCAAAAAGCGTTGGACACCGATATCAATGACGCAACCATTCGGGTTCTGACGCGGTTGGGGTGCGAGGTGGTTGTTGCCGAGGGCGCGGGCTGTTGTGGGGCGCTGACCCATCACATGGGAAAGACAGATCTGAGCCACACAAGCGCCGCGGCCAACATCCGCGCCTGGCGCGCGGAAATGCAGGGCGCTGGGCTTGATGCGATTGTGATCAACACATCTGGCTGCGGCACGACCGTGAAAGATTATGGCCATATGTTCCGAAACGACCCGCTGGCTGAAGATGCCGCCGCGGTGTCGGCCATCGCGATGGATGTATCAGAGCTTCTGACTAAGCTTGAGATCCCTGAAGGCGCGGCGCAGTCCATGACGGTTGCCTATCATTCCGCCTGCTCGTTGCAGCACGGCCAACAGGTTAAGACCGCGCCGAAAGATGTCTTGAAGAAACTCGGGTTCACGATTGTCGAGCCTGCTGATCCGCACCTGTGTTGCGGCTCTGCAGGGACATACAACCTGCTGCAGCCGGAAATTTCGGCGCAACTGAAAGAGCGCAAAGTCAAAACGCTCGAGGCCAAGTCGCCGGATGTGATTGCCGCCGGAAATCTGGGGTGCATGATGCAAATCGGGTCTGGAACCGATGTGCCCATCGTGCACACCATCGAATTGGTGGATTGGGCCACCGGCGGACCAAAGCCTGCCAAGCTGCCCGCCTCATTTGAGACACAACTGCGGCAATAGCGGGCCAAAGACTCCGCGACAAAGCCCCAATGCGACCCTAGTTTCGCCCCTTGGGGATCCGATCTTGCTCTGGATTGAAACCTGGAGCTGTCATGATCAGATCCCTATGCCTCGCCGTGGCAATGAGTCTTGCCGCGCCTGTCCTCGCCAAGGACACAGTCCCCCTAGAGAAGTCGATGTCGACGGCTCAGATGCAGGCCATTGGCAGGTTAGACATCGGATCGACGGGATTTTGCACCGCAACACTGGTGTCCTCGGATTTGGTTCTGACCGCCGCGCATTGCCTGTTTGACCGCAACACCGATCGAAGGCTGGATGTCTCTGAGTTCCGCTTCAACGCGGGGCTGCGACGGGGGAATGCCATAAGCACGATGCGCGTCAAACGCGCTGCCATTCACCCAAACTACAACCGCGCCAAGAAAGGCGATCTGAAGAACATGCGCTATGATGTGGCGCTGCTGCGTCTGAGCGAGCCTGTGAACCTGTTTGACGTTTCTAGTCTGGGGGTTTCGACACCTCAGTTGGGACGCAATGTTGGCGTTGTCTCTTATGCCCGCAATAGGGCTGATACGGCGCTGACGGAAAGTGCCTGTGGCATGTCACAAAGGCCCGAAGGCGTGTTTGTGACGACCTGTCAGGCAGGGTTTGGTACCAGCGGAGCGCCGGTTGTGCAGATTCAGCAGGGCTTGCCGCGTGTTGTGTCGGTGGTGTCTGCGATGGCCAAGGCCAATGGCCAGCCGGTGTCGCTCGCCGTGGGCGTCAGCAATGTGTTGCACGTTCTGACCTCGGCTATTGGATCCTAGACGGTGCGCGGTCTGCGTGTGCTCGCACTGGGCATTCTGACAGCGTTTTCAACGCCCCTTCACTCTGGCAGCGCGCTGGAGGTGATGCAGACCCGTAGCGACATGCTGGGATGGGAGGCCGTTGGGCGCCTGGACCTGCCCTCAGGCTTTTGCACGGGTGTTCTGATCGCGCGTGATCTTGTTTTAACCGCCGCGCATTGTTTGTTTGATCGCACTGCTGCCACACAAATCGACATCCATGGCGCGGTCTTTCGTGCCGGATATTTGAACGGTCAGTCCCTGTTTGAAAGGCGCGTGATCTCGTATCGGATGTCGCGTGACTTTCAGTACAACGGCCCGGTCATGATGGCTAAAGATGCGGCCCTGGACGTGGCTGTGCTGCGCTTGGATCGCCCTGTTTCACACGAAGAGGCGGCGCCTTTCCTGATACACAATGGGCGACAGACACCGGATCAGGTGCAGGTCATGTCCTATGGGCGGGGCCGCGAACAATCCATGAGTTGGCAACCTGCCTGCAACGTTTTGCGCCAAAGCACGCAGCTTTGGGAATTTGACTGCGACACGACCTTTGGCTCGTCAGGCGCACCGGTTTTCGCGATGGAAGAAGGAGCCATTCGCATCCTGTCTTTGGTCTCGGGCAACTGGCAGACGCAAGATGGCAGCAATCGCACAATCGGCATGAAACTCGGTGACCTCGTCGCGACGCTGAGTGCGCAGGTCAAAGGCACGACGCGCCCTGTGTCGCGTGCGCCCACAGGGGCCAAACGCATCACAGTCGGGCAAAATCGCCCTGCAAATGGCGCAAAATTCCTCAAGCCTTGAAACGCTAATTTTCCGTTCATATGTGATCTTCATCGGACGCCACTTTCGGGTCCGACCCATACACGCCTGTCCCAAATGGGAAGGCCCCAAATGTTGTCGCTTTGAAAGGATGACTCTATGCGTAGTTTTGATTTCGCACCGCTTTACCGTGCCTCAGTTGGCTTTGATCAAATCGCAGACATGATGGATCGCGTTTTGACCTCGGATGTCTCGGTGCCCAGCTATCCCCCTTATAATATTGAGAAAACCGCAGATGACGCCTATCGCATCTCGCTTGCCGTCGCCGGGTTCTCGGCCGACGACCTTGCGATTGAGGTAAAGGAAAACGCGCTTGTCGTGACCGCGAAGAAAGCCCCCGCAGGCGGTGAAAAGACATTCCTGCATCGCGGAATTGCGACGCGGTCGTTTGAACGAAAATTCCAGTTGGCGGATCACGTGAAGGTCACCGGCGCAAGCCACGAAGACGGCATGTTGCATATCGATCTTGTGCGCGAAGTGCCCGAAGCTCTGAAGCCACGGCGCATCGAGATTGCACAAGGCAAACCCGCAATTGAGGCGGATGTGGTCGACGCCAAGGCGGTGAACTAGCCCGTTAGATTTGATCGGGCGTAGGTGATCCTCCCCGCATCATACGCCCGGCAAAAACGGCCGCAGAGATCTTTGCGGCCGTTTCGTGTTTGTGACGGGGGTTCGTGTTAAGACGCGCGTCCCAAAAAGCGCGGGATCTGGTCGCGATGCAGATACAGCACCGCCGCGTTCAAAAGCCCCATTACAATGGCTGGAACCGCGGAAGGCCCAAGAATGAGCCAGTGGCTTAGAACTGCGCCGACCATCGTCGCTCCCAACAATCCCGCGCCAACGACTTGCAGGCCGGGCAACCACAACAGCACCGCGCCGCCTATTTCGATCAAGCCGGTCACGTAGCGAAACCATTGGCCGACGCCCAAGGCATCATAGGTTGCAACCATCATCTCTACGCCAGAGAGTTTTGCAAAACCGGCAGCCACAAAGGCCACCGTCAGTAGGGCTCGAAGGCCCAAAGAAACGTATTTCATGTGTCATGTCCCAATTTGGTGTCTTTGGAGAGAGACTACATATCTGACAATTTGCACGCAACTTGCTTATCTGCGCGACTGTTGTGCAATTTTGAACATGAGATTCCTAAACGGCAAGACATCCTGACTGAAATACCCTCCTTGGCCGCGCATCGGACGAGGATTTCCAACCCATCTGTTCCATGTTAGGACGTCGCTCAAACGCCGACACGCGGCAAGAGAGCGATGCTCGAGAAGAAAGATTGAAGAGATCTCGCACCAATTATGACGAGATCGTTTAACCGAAGGGGCGGTTTGGCATGGATGCGGGTTCACAGCCTTCGGTAAGCGTGGTTTCAGTTGCTTACAACAGCGTTGGTGTGCTGCCTGACATGGCGGCATCGCTTCCGGCCGGTGTTGATTTGATAGTCGTAGACAATGGGCCCGATGATGGGCTGCGGGCATGGG
>NZ_CAXREH010000217.1:0-9447 GCF_964229375.1 Cognatishimia sp. | reverse complement strand
CACCGCGCTGAATGTGACCAATCGCGAACGTTTCTTTTCACTGCTGCGCACGGCCTATTCGTTGTTTGACACGGTCGTCGGCGTCAGCCGCGCCCAGTACAGTTGGCTTGTGACACGCGATCTTGTGGCCTCGGATCGCTCCTGCGTGATCCGCTCTGCCGTGGATCTGTCCGCGTTTTCACAGCTGGACGCGCCCAAAGGGGCCTGTCGGGTCTTTGGCGCAATCGGAAGGCTTGAGCCGCAAAAGGGCTTTGACACGCTGATCATGGCGTTCAGCCAATGTCAGGATCCCGACGCGCGCCTTCGCATCTTTGGTCGCGGTGGCCAGCATGATGAGCTGTCCCGCATGGCCCAGATCGACTCGCGTATATCGCTGGAAGGACACGCGCCCGATCCTGTGCGTGCAATGTCCGAGGTTCAGGCAGTTCTGCTGCCCTCTCGCTGGGAGGCCTATGGGCTGGTTGCCCAAGAAGCACTGGCTGCGCGCCGCCGCACCCTGGTTTCCCCCGTTGACGGGCTGTGTGATCAACTTGAAGACGGCGCCTTCCGCGTCGAACGCAATACGGTCGCAGACTGGACACGCGCGATCAACGACAGCCTGGACGCCGACCTAAGCAAGATCCCCGCGTCGCAAGAACGGCTGTCGGAACGCGTTGGCGGCGTCTTTGAACGAAATTGGGAGGGGTTGATCGCACGCAGCTTGCCAAAGGCTCTGCCGGTGGCGGCGTAAAGATAACTGGCGATCCCTGAAGGACTCGAACCCTCAACCTGCTGATTAGAAGTCAGCTGCTCTATCCAGTTGAGCTAAGGGACCGCTGGCCTTTGTTTCGCCGCTTGGCAGCGATTTGTCAAACGCCTCTTTGATCCAAATGCCAAGGCTTTGCGAACAGTGTCAAAGCCTTGGCAAACCGACGTTTCGGGTTAGCCCAACCCAGCGTTGCTTTTGAACCGGGTAAATCGATTTCAACGGCTTTACCCAAGGCGAATTACGCCGCAAATGCGTGTAAACTTGCGCCGAGCATTTGAAAAAACCCTCTTTTCGTGCGATGACCGTGCCAATTGCCGGAGGAGGCCGCCGAAAGGCACCGCGAATTACGATGACGGACTCAGAAAACCAGGGCATCACTGCTGCGAATTTTGATATTGCGGATTTCATGCCGTATCGACTGGCCGTTGCCGCGCGCGCATTCAGCGAAGAAATAGCGGCCATCTATCGCGAAAAATTTGGGCTTTCGATCCCAGAATGGCGTGTGCTGGCGCATCTGATGAAAGAGGGCAAAGCATCGGTCCGCGACATCGAAGCCCGCGTGACCATGGAGAAATCGAAAGTCAGCCGCGCCGCAGACCGGTTGCGGGAACGCGGCTTGCTGACCAAACGCGCCGACACAGTTGACCGACGGTTGGTACATATCGAATTGACCCAAGAAGGAGAGGCGCTGATGGCAGAGTTGATCCCAATGGTCATTGCCCTGCAAAAAGACGTCGAAGCCCGATTGGGTGAGGATTTCGAAGGTTTGGACCGCGCGCTGACGCGGATTTTGCAAGGAGACGTCAGCTAGCCGCTGACATCCCCAATTCGCTTAAGTTTTAGTGCTCGATCGCAACAAAGTGCCCGTCTGAGACTTCGCGCATGGACACACGCTCTGGCGCTTCGCCGTCGGCCCAAACAGGGCTTGGGATATCGCCGGTCAGCAACGAGCGTTCCCGACGTTGCCGAGGATCGGCAATCGGCGCGGCATCCAGCAGACGTTTTGTGTAAGAATGCTGTGGGTTTTCAAAGATCGCGCGCCGGGTTCCCAGCTCGACAACCTGCCCCAGATACATCACCGCCACACGGTGCGCCATGCGTTCGACCACGGCCAGATCATGCGTGATGAACAGATAACTTAGCTGCATTTCCTCTTGCAGCTCCATCATCAAGTTGATCACCTGCGCCTGCACCGACACGTCCAACGCCGACACGCTTTCGTCAGCAATCACCAGCTCTGGCTTCAGCGCCAGAGCACGGGCAATACAGATACGCTGACGCTGCCCCCCCGAGAACTGATGCGGGAACTGTTGCATGTGTTCGCGCAACAGACCGACCCGCTCAAACAGCGCGGCTACGGTTTCGTCAAGTTCTGGCCCCTTGCACATCAAACCGTTCACGATCAAAGGCTCGCCCACCGCAAATCCGACCGTACGGCGCGGATCTAAGCTGGCAAAAGGGTCCTGAAAGATCATCTGCATCTTGCGTCTGTGTGCGCGCATCTCGCGGGGGCCAAGCTTTGTGATGTCAGCCCCATCCAACAGGATTTCGCCGGTATTGGGCGTGTCCAGTCGACATGTCAGGTTCGCAAGTGTGGATTTACCGCACCCGCTTTCGCCAACAATCGCCAGAGTTTCAGCGCGCCCAAGTGTCAATGACACATGTTCCAACGCATGTACTTTGCCGCCTTCTTTCAGACGGTAAGTCCTTGAGAGGTCGCGTATTTCCAACAAAGGCGTCATTTGCGGTCCTCCGGCACCTCAATAAGATCAAACCGGCGGGGATTGTCCTCGCCCGTCATCGAGCCAAGCTGCGGCACGGCAGCCAAAAGAGCCTGCGTATACCGGGCCTGAGGCTTGCTAAAGATGTCCAAAACAGAGCCCTGCTCTACGAGTTTAGAGTTGCGCATCACGACAATGTCGTCTGCAAATTCGGCCACAACGCCCATATCATGCGTGATCATCATTACGGCGGATCCGGTGTCCTTTTGCAGCTCTCGCATTAGACCCAGGATCTGCGCCTGAATGGTCACATCAAGGGCCGTTGTCGGCTCGTCCGCGATCAGAACGCGTGGATCACATGACAGCGCCATCGCGATCATCACCCGCTGGCGCATCCCGCCAGACAGTTGGTGCGGGAAGTCGTTCAGCACCTTTTCGGGGCGCGGAATGCGGACCCGCTCAAACATCTCAAGGGCGCGCGCTTGGGCTGCGTCACGGTCCAGGCCTTGGTGCAGCTGCACGGCTTCGACCACTTGGTCGCCGGTTGTGAAAACCGGGTTCAAGCTGGTCAGCGGTTCCTGAAAGATCATCGCGATGTCGTTGCCGCGGATCTTGCGCATGTCGGCCTCTGAGGTTTTCAGAAGGTCGATGACAGAGCCGTCTGACTTGGTAAATAGAATTTCACCCTCGGCAATCTCGGCGCGTGTGCCCAGTGTGACGAGTTGCATGATCGTCAGGGCAGACACCGATTTGCCCGACCCGCTTTCGCCCACAATCGCCAGTTTCTGGCCCGGATACAGGTTGAACGACAGATCATCGACGGCTGTAAATCCACCGAAATTAACGGTCAGGTTTTTGACTGACAGAATCGGAGTGCTCATCCTAGCGCCCTCTAAGTTTAGGGTTGAAGGCATCGTTCAGCCCGTCGCCGATCAGGCTGACAGCCAAGACTGTCAAAAAGATCGCAATGCCAGGGAAGGCCACGGGCCACCAAGCGTCCAGAATGTATTCACGGTTCGCACCGATCATCAGCCCCCAAGACATCACGTTGGGATCGCCCAGACCAAGAAAGCTGAGACCCGCTTCAAACAGAATGGCGACGCCGACGGTCAGGGTTGCGGATACGATCAACGGAGGCGCTGCGTTTGGCAGGATAACCGTCCAGATGATGCGGCTGTTACTGGCCCCGATTGACCGCGCGGCGCGGACATATTCCAACTCGCGGATCTTTAGGAACTCGGCGCGGGTCAAACGTGCTGTCTGAGGCCAGCTGACGACGCCAATCGCTATGGCGATCGTTATCAAAGATGGCGAGAACAGCGTGACCAGAACCATCGCGAACAGCAGCGCAGGCAGAACTTGAAAGAACTCGGTGACGCGCATCAGCAGCGTATCTGCCCAGCCGCCATAAAAGCCTGCCAGCGCGCCGATTGTGATGCCGATGACCATGGTCAACAGCGCTGCGGCCGCGCCGACTGCGAGGGTTGGTGCCCCGCCTTTCAGCAGGCCAGCTACCAGATCTCGGCCCAGATAATCCGTGCCGAAGGGAAACTCGGCCGTGGCTCCGGGCAGCTCGTGTGGGGCCCAGACGATTTCAAATGGGTTGCCCGCATAGACCAGCTGCCCATAAAGAGTGGCGCCGATGACACCGATCAGAACGAACAGACCAGCCATAGCCGGCACGTTGCGGCGGAACATGCGCCAGGCTTCACGCCCGGGAGAAGACGTCGAATTCATGATTTTCCCCGCAGTCTTGGATCGGCCCAGCGATAGCTGAGGTCGGTGAGGATATTGGCAACAACCACCATGGCGGACGCAAAGAACAGAACGCCCAGAATGGTCGGATAATCGCGGCGCAGGATGCTGTCGAACGCAAGCCGCCCCATACCAGGCCAGTTGAACACCGTCTCGACCAGCAAGGCCCCTGAAATCAGGTTGCCAAACTGCAGACCGGCAACAGTCAAAATAGGCAGAGCCGCGTTGCGCAGAGCGTGTTTGAACAGCACTTTGCGTTCGGTCAGACCCTTGGCGTGCGCCGTGCGGACATAGTCAGAGGCCAGAACCTCGAGCATTGAGGCACGACACAGCCGTGCATATTGCGCCAGATAGATGATCGCGAGTGTGAACGCCGGCAAGACCAGATGGTGCATGATGTCCAGCGTGCGAATAAAGATGGATGCGTCACGCAGCTTGACCGACGACATGCCCTCGACAGGGAAGATCGGGAAAACTGCGGCAAAAAGGATGATAAGCATGATGCCCGTCCAGAAGACCGGCACAGCATAGCCGATGGCCGCAAAGACTGACACGAACCCCGAGATGACGCCCCGCGGGTTGCGCGCGGCAATCACACCAAGAAAGACACCGATGGCAACCGACAGAAACTGAGCTGTCAAAACCAGCAGAATGGTTGGGCCGATACGGTCAGCAATCAGCGAGGCGACGGGCTGATTGAAAAAGAAACTAAATCCGAGGTCACCGGTCGCAAGATTGCCCAGATACAACCCAAGCTGGATCAATATCGGCTTATCTAGTCCATATTCCTCACGGATAGAGGTCAGAACTTCTTCTGTTGCACCGCCCATTTCACCGGCGATCACCAAGGCCGGGTCACCCGGAGCAAGTCTGATCAGAAAGAAGTTCAAGATCACCACGCCGACCATCAATAGAAGGCCGTAGGCGATGCGTTGGGTCAAAAATTTCGACACGTTTAGATCCTCGAAGATGGTGCGGAGCATGAGCCCCGCACCAAAGAGCTAGGGATGACTGATTATTCAGCCCATTCAATTGTATCCATTGGGTGCATTGCGCCCCAGATTCCAACCGGTGGGTTTTCAAGCTTGTCGCTATACGCGGTGTGGAATGGCAGGGAGTTTACCCAATAGACCGGCAGGTCTTGTGCAACGATCTGCTGGAACTCGGCATAGAGCGCAGTACGCTTTGCCAGGTCCTGCTCAACCGCAGCTTGCTCAAGCAGGCTGTCGACGGTCGCGTTTTCGTACTGCTGTGTGTTGGACCAGATAACGCCTGGAACAATGTTGGAAGACAGATACGTACGGTGCACACCGATCACAGGGTCACCCCAGTTGAAGACGATGTCCATTGTCGCTTCAAAGTCATAGCTGTTGATGCGGCCGGCCCATGTTGGGAAGTCCGGGGATGCACGCAGTGTGACATTGATGCCAACTTTCGCGAGCTGAGACTTCAGGTATTCCGCAACAGTTTGCTGCTGCTCTTTGAAGGCTGGGATATAGTCGATCGCCAGATCCATACCGTCCGCATAGCCTGCTTCGGCCAACAGGGCCTTGGCTTTGTCCAGATCTACGTCATAGGCTGGGATAGAGCTGTCGAAGAATGGCGATGTCTCGATGATTGGACCACGTTGTGGCGCCGAAGTGCCGCGATGCAGTGCCTTTGTGATGAAGTTACGGTCGATCGCATATGCAATCGCCTGTCTGACACGCACATCAGAGGTTTTTTCACCCTTGGTGTTGAACGCCAGCCAGTTGATTGGGCCGATACCCGCATAGCCGTCAGATGTCACAGTCAGGCTTTCAACGCCTTCCATGCGCTTCACCTGCTGAGAGCCACCGATATATGGCCACATGTCCGCGTCACCATTTTCCATGGTGATCATCAGAGACGATGCATCCTTAATGATACGAACGATGATTTCATCCAGCTTTGGACGACCGTCGATGAAGAAATTCGGGTTCTTTTTCAGGACGATAGACTCACCTGCGGTGAAGCTGTCGAGCATGTAAGGACCAGAACCGACAGGTGCCGAGTTGGCTGGGTGCGATTTAAGGTCTTGGCCATCGTCATAAACGTGCGCTGGCAGAATTGGCGACAGCGCTGGGGACAGCGCCAGAAGCAAGGCTGGGTGCGCGCGGTCCATGCGGATCACGGCTGTTTTGTCGTCAGGCGTGTCTACGGCCACAACGGGTGCGAACATCGATTTGAACGGGTGGTTTTCTTTGATCGCCAACAGCGAGAATGCAACGTCCTTAGAGGTCACAGGCGCCCCGTCGTGGAACGTCGCGTCCGCATTCAGGTTCACTGTCAGGCTCAGGCCGTCGTCAGAAAAGCTCCAGCTGTCTGCCAGATAGGGCTGTGGAGTCCAGTCGTTGTCATAGCGTAGCAATGACGCAAAGATCTGGGTGGATGGCAGCGCAGTGGCAAAGCCTGACTGCACAGCTCCGTTCAAGTGCCGCGGTACCTGGCTGGTCGCGATGGTCAGCGAACCACCATCTGCCAGGACCGGTTGCGCAAAAATTGACGCTGCGGCCAGGCTGGCTGCTGCGAAAAGTTTTGTCGTTCCTTTCATTATAGTCTCTCCCTTTTGGATTTTATTATCGGGAAAGCTAAATTGCATTCGTTCATCTATAAATAACGGTTATGACCAGATATAGATACATTTTTTGTAACTTAACTCAGTCGACAGCTTCGGCGGACAACAAATGACGAAAGCCCCCCTCTTTGGCAAAGGCGTCGCAGGTTTTCAGAACAGCGCGCACCAGAGAGGACTTCTGACTGGCTGCTGTCGAGGCCACTCCATAGGTGGGCGCCTGCAAGTCTCCTTGGATGCGTTTGGCCACATAACCCACATCATTGGCTCGATCCAAAGGTCCGCAGACATTCAGTATCGTATAGCCAAGCTCGGCCGCCACCAACCCACGTAGCACTGACGAGCTTTTGGTGGAATGCACCACGTTGATCCGCAGATTTTCCTTGGTGAACAGACCTTCGAAGTATTCCGGCGCACCAGGCAGATCCAGCAAGATCATCGGCAACTCCGTCAAATCTTGCAGAGAGACGCTCTCTTTCTTTGCCAGATCCCATGTGTCTGGAACCAAGGCCACAGGTTTCGCAACAAACATCGGCAGGAACGGCTGTGCGCGGGATGCGGCGCGTCGATACGTCAGGCCTATGTCAACCACTCCGTTGTTCAGATCTTCTGCCAGCGATTGAAAGTCGCCCTCTTTAATCTCGACACGGATCTCAGGAAACTCTTTTGAAATGCGCTTCAGAAGGGGCGGCAACACATGCGGAGCGGTAGGCGCATAGCACCCCAACCGCAGCGTGCCCGCCGGATCCCCTGTCAGGGTCAAGAGATCAGCCTCAAAGACGCGTGCCTGCTCAAGGAACGACCGTATGCGTTTTCCAGCTTCGATGCCTTTTTCTGTTGGGGCGATGCCCTTTGCAGGCATGCGCCGCAGCAATTCGGCCTTAGAGACGCTTTCAATCGCATCGATCGCCGCGGTGATCGAGGATTGTGAAATATTCATCTCGGACGACGCCTTGGCAATCGAGCCTGTCCGAAGCGCCGTATCGAAGTATTGCAACTGTTTGATTGTGAAGCGCATGGTCGTTCCAACATTTTTTGCAAGATAGGCAGATACTAAATCTATTTTTGCAAGCATCCAAGGCCCGATAGTCTTAAGGAAAATCACAATTGCTTGGGCCAATGAACCTCAAACTTTTCAAAGCGAAATCAATCCTAACGATGGACGAAACCCAGCCAAGGGCCACGCATGTCGCGGTTCAAGACGGCCGGATTGTGGCTGTTGGTGACAGTACATGCGCCGATCATTTGGGCGAGATTTCGGACATCTGCGACTTTGGCGAAGCCGTGCTAATGCCCGGCATGGTGGAAGGCCATGCCCATATCATGGCGGGCTCTATGTGGGGCTTTTGTTATTGCGGCTATCATGACCGGATCGACCCAAAGGGGAACTTGCACAAAGGAATGACGGACATCGACGCCGTCGTTGCCCGACTGCAAGCCTATGAAGCGCAGCTGCCTGAAGGGGCTCCGCTGATTGGCTGGGGCTTTGATCCGATTTTTCTGACAACCGAACGGCTGAACAAAGCCCATCTGGATCAAGTCAGCACGACACGTCCGATCGCCATTCTGTTTTCAAACTTTCACCTGCTTTGTGCCAACTCTAATGCGCTGGATTTGGCGGGCTATGGCCGCGACACGCAGGTCGAAGGTGTTGTGAAAGGGGACGATGGCACACCCACGGGCGAGTTGCAGGAAATGGCCGCCATGTTCCCGGTGATGCGTCGGGTCGGCATTGATTTTCGCGCCCTCAGCAATCCAGACGTTGCGCTTCACAGCTTTGGCCAAGTCTGCCTGCGCGCAGGAGTGACGACCTGCACCGACCTGTTTGCCTCGCTTGATGAAGCTGACGCTGCAAAGCTGGCGCAAGCCACGGCCCAAAGTGACTTTCCCGCCCGCCTTGTGCCCGCTTTGGGAGCAGTCGGCGCAACCCCTGCGGATATTGCGACGAATGCACAGGCCCTTCAGGCCCATTCGACCGACAAGCTGCGCCTGGGGGCCGTAAAAATCATGACAGATGGCTCGATTCAGGGCTGGACCGCCCGCGTTCGAAGCCCCGGCTATATCGGCAACGAGCCAAACGGCATTTGGAACACCCCACCCGAGCAGATTTTTGAACTTTGCGAGGAAATGCAGGCACGCAAGATCCAGATGCACATCCACGTCAACGGCGACGAGGCCGCCGAAGTGTCGCTGGATGCGTTGGAAGCGGCCGCCAAGAAAAACCCATGGCCTGACGCACGACATGTTTTGCAGCACTGCCAGATGATGGACGCAGACTTGATGCAACGGGCTGCAGACCTTGGGGTGGCCTGCAATATCTTTTCTAATCACATGTGGTATTTCGGCGATCAGCACGTCGCACGTACGATCGGACCAGAGCGCGCAGCGGCCATGAATGCCGCCCGTACTGCGTTGGACAAGGGCGTCAGAACGGCGATCCACTCTGACGCGCCGGTCACGCCTATGGGCCCTCTGTTCACCGCATGGTGTGCCACAAATCGGAAAACCATGAGCGGCCAGACCCTGGGCCCCGACGAACAGATCACCGTGGACGAAGCGCTTTTTGCGATCACCATGGGCGCGGCCGAAACTCTGAAAATGGAAACAGACGTAGGCTCGATTACGCCCGG
>NZ_CAXREH010000216.1:0-6061 GCF_964229375.1 Cognatishimia sp. | reverse complement strand
CGCGGTCATCAGCTCGGTTCCGGCGTCACCTTCACCGTCATTGAGGGTCACACGGCGAACGTCGGTGTTGGCGCGTGCCTCAAGGCGGTTTTGCAACGTATCAAGCGCCAAAGCGGTTTGCTCGGGCCTGTCGCCAAGGGTTTGGCTGGCGGTTGCGTCCTCTATCAACAACACGACGTCAGACAAGGGGGCACGGTCTTCGCGGTGCAGAACTGGTCCCGCGAGTGCAAGCAGGATGATCAACGCACCCGCGCCGCGCAACGCCCAGCCTTTAAGCCCGCGCCAGGCGGCAAATCCAGCCGTCAGCACCACCAAAGCCGCAAGCACATACAAGATCGGCCACGCAATCAGAGGTTCAAAGAAAATCTCGTTGCTCATTGGCCCAACCTGTCCAGCAAAGCAGGCACATGGACCTGATCGGATTTATAGTTTCCGGTCAGCACGTGCATGATCAGGTTAACGCCAAACCGATAGGCGATTTCGCGCTGTCGTTCCCCCTGAAGGCCGCGACCCACGGGGTTAAGATAGACGCCAAACTCATTTGTGGCCCAGGCCGACGCCCAGTCGTTGCCGCCAATCACAACCGGAGTGACGCCGTCATTCAGATTTCTGAACGGCATGCCTTCGACTTGTGCTGCATCCGCAGGGGCGGCTTCGACCCAGACCTCGCGACTGCCATAGCGACCGGGGAAATCCTGCAAAAGATAGAAGGTCCGCGTCAGAACGTGATCTTTGGGCACGACCTCGAGCTGAGGGATGTCCAGCGGCTGGGCCAGCGCCTGAAGCTTGCGCCCGTTCGGGCTCCCCGAGCCAAGGCGCGCCACATCCGCATCGCGGGTGTCAAACAGGATCATCCCACCTGAACGCAGGTATTGATTAAGCTTGGCATAGGCCGCATCCGACGGCATCGGCTGATCTGGCGTCACCGGCCAGTATAGGAACGGGTGAAACGCCAGTTCCGATGTTTCCAGATCGACCCCCACGGGGCGCACGGGTTCGACCGAGGTCCGCCGAAACAGCACATTGCTCAGACCAAACAGCCCGGCAAAAGACATCTCGTCCAACCGCTGATCCCCTGTGACAACATAAGCCAAGGCGACCTCATCGGTCAGAGAGCCTGCATCTTGTGCCTGAACCTCAGTGGTCGAGAACACCATCATGCCCAACACACCAATCGCCAAAGGCGCCGTGCGCAAACCGCCAAGACGGCCTGACAGCATCAACGACAACAGCGTGTCCAGCGCCAAAAGGCTGAGGGCCGCGATCAGGAACCACGACGTCAGATCGCGACTTGCGTCTTGATCCAACCCTTCGATTGCGACGCCCTCGGGCCAGCTAAAGGCTTCGAGGCTGTCTTGCGGGGCAAAGACATTGCGCGCAAAAACCTCGTCGCCATTTTGGTAGAGCCCCGGCAAAACAGTCGGGCCGACAGGCGCTTGGGAAATCACGTCGCCAGCGACTCCGGGCAGGGTGTTGCCATCAGAAAGCCGCCCCAATCCGTCAAGAATTTGCAGGGGCTGCCAGACCGTTCCTTCCATGACATCGACGGCATTGCTGCCTTTGGCCGACAACACTGCAAGCCGGTCCAACATCTGCACAAACAAGCCCGACAAAGGCAGGCCGGACCATTCGGCATTGGCCGAGACGTGGAACAGAACCACTTGGCCTTGACCGATCTGTTTTCGAGTCACCAGCGGTGTGCCATCTGACAATTCGGCCAGGACACGATCCGCAAGGCTGGGATCCGGTTGCGCAACCACCTGTGCTGTGACCCTTACATCGTCGGGCACTGGCAGGCCGTAAAAGGGACTGTCCTCGGAAAACGGCGCAAGGGTTTTGGGCTCACCCCAACTCATGGCGCCGCCGACAGACCGCCCACCCGCACGCAACCGCACCGGCATCAGCGGATGTTCCTCAGAGCGGCTCAGGTCGCTTGCGGCCATCTGTGGACCCGCGAAGCGCAACAGCAATCCGCCCTCTTCGATCCACCCCAGCAACGCCGCTTCTTCGGCGGGGGCCAGCGTCGCGATGTCTGCCAGAATAATCACGTCAGGATTGGCCGGAATGGCCACAGGGATCGCCGCTTCAAGCAGATCGGTCGTCTCGACCAAGGCTTGCCTCAGATAGTGGCTTGGCGACAGCAACTCGAGCCCCTCGCGATCTTCACGCGTGGAAATGATCGCAACCTCGCGGCGGCGCAAGGCGTCGTCGGTCAAATGCACCGCACCTGCCGACCGCACCCCATCGATTTGAAACTGCGTGATGCGGCCGCGCAACTCCGACGGCAGAGCAAAGGACACGTCAGACAGCGTTTCACCTGCCTCAAACTGCAGAGGCGCGCGGGCCAGTGTGCGGTCAATCCCGTTGGGATCCTTGCCCACCACCAAAATCTGGCGCTCTCCTGTTGGCAAAAGTGTCGAACGGCGCACCGTCGCTGTCAAAATACCGTCGTCAAAGCCAACCGATTGAATGGCGAGCACGGGCGCGCTGTTTTGAATGACGCGCAATTGCCCTGCATCCTGCAACACATCCAGCAGGTCGCTGCGTCCTTCAAACGCAAGACCATCCGAGATCCACAGCGTGTCAAAGCTTTGACCCTGAATCTCGGTCAGCACCGCGTCGACGTGCGCTTGATCCGGCAGCCACGCCAAGGGCGCAACGTCGGGTATGCGGCGCACCAAAGATGCCGCAGGCACAAAGGCCAGAGGCTCGGGCGACGTCAGGCGCAAAATCGCGGCCTCGCGCCCAGCGCGCCCGGCCTCTTTCAGTTCGTTCTCAAGCAGATCGCTTTGCTCGGACCAGGACGCCGCCGACGCCCAGCCGCCATCAAGCACAACCAACAGGGGCCCATCGCTGTCCCCAGCTTCGTCAGGGTTCAAAACAGGTCCGGCCAGGCCAATAATGACTGCCGCCACGAGACACATTCGCAGCAAAAGCAACCACCACGGCGTGCGGTCCATGACGCTCTCGTCGTCCTTGAGACCCAAGAGCAAAGCCACACCGGGAAAGCGACGTCGAATGGGCGATGGTGGAACCGCGCGCAGCAAGATCCACAGGATTGGCAGGCCGATCAGCCCAACCAGCAACCATGGCGCGGTAAACGCAAGCGGCAGGCCAAACATTATCGCCCCCCTTCCATTGCGCGATAAAGCCACAACAGTGCCTGTTGCACCGGCGCGTTCGTCAGATGCGTAAAGGCCTGCCACCCAGTGGCTTTCGCTACGCGGTGCAGGGCCGCTTTCCGGTCGGCCAATCGTTCCAAATAGCGATCGCGCAGGTCGTTGGCCTTGCGCGTCTCATGCTCAAGCGTCGCGCCCATGCTTTCAAAAATGGCGCGACCCTGAAATGGAAACGCCTCTTCAGCGGGGTCCAGAACCTGCAACAACACGCCCCGCACGCCACGGTCTGCAGCCTTGGCCAAGGCCTGTTCAACCGGGGCGAAATCCCCCATGAAATCCGAGATGAACAACGCCCGTGATCTGGGGATCATGGCGCGCGCCTCGGGTGTTCCGTAGTCTGCATCCCCGGGCGCAAGCAACGCTTCGCAGAGCCGCCAGATCTGCCCGTCACCCCGCCGCGGCGGCAACTCAGCTCCGGCCAAACCGACACGCTCTCCCGCCCGGATCAGCAGGATCGACAGGGCCAGCGCCAGAACCTGTGCCCGATCCGATTTCGGTGCAAGCGATGTGTCAGATGCATATGACATCGAGGCCGAGCCATCGATCCAAAGGCTCACCGATTGCGCGATCTGCCATTCCCGTTGTCGCACATACTGCGCGTCTGACTTTGCAGACCGACGCCAATCAATCATGCGAAAACTGTCACCTTCTTGCAGCGGCCGATACTGCCAGAAATCATCTCCGGCTCCGGCGCGCCGACGCCCGTGATCCCCCAGCAAAACGGTATTCGCCAAATGCTCCGCACGCGCCAAAAGCGGTGGGAGTTTTGACGCGGCCGCCTCGGCGCGGCGTCTTAGCTGGGGGGATGAACTCACGCAGCGGCCTCTTTGCGGTCAGCCGTCTCGACGACACCACGAATAACGCCTGCGACGTCTTCACCGCGCGCACGGGCTGCGAAATTCAGGGCCATACGGTGTTTCAGCACCGGCCCTGCCAAGGCAACAACATCCTCTGCCGACGGTGCAAGCCGGCCATCAATCAACGCCCAAGCGCGCGCCATCATCAAAAAGGCCTGTGCAGCCCGTGGCCCTGGCCCCCAAGAGACAACATCACGCACGTGGTCGCTGCTGCTGTCGTCATCGGGGCGGCAGGCGCGCACCACATCCAGAATAAGGTCCATTACGCTTTCACCAACTGGCATCTGACGCAGCAGGTTTTGCGCGGCGATCAGCTCGCTCGCAGAGAACACCGCCTCGACGCCAGCGTCCTCAACACCGGTGGTGGCGAGCAGAATGTCGCGTTCTGTATCGCGATCCGGATAGGGCACGTCAATTTGCACAAGGAAACGGTCCAGCTGCGCTTCGGGCAGCGGATAGGTGCCCTCTTGCTCTATCGGGTTCTGCGTGGCCAAGACGTGAAACGGTGCCTCAAGCGCGCGGTCTTCGCCCGCGACTGTCACTTTGTGTTCCTGCATCGCCTGCAGCAAAGCAGACTGGGTCCGCGGGCTGGCGCGGTTGATCTCATCGGCCATCAGCAGCTGACAGAAAATCGGCCCCGGTACGAATTTGAAAGCCTTGGTGCCGTCCTTGCCGGTTTCAAGCACTTCAGAGCCAAGGATATCGGCAGGCATCAGGTCTGGCGTAAACTGCACGCGATTGCCGTTCAGCCCCATCACAGTCGACAACGTATCCACTAGCCGCGTCTTGCCAAGGCCGGGCAAGCCGATCAGCAACGCGTGCCCGCCACACAGCAAGGCGGCCAGCGTCAGATCCACCACGGTTTCCTGACCAATGAACCGGCGCGAGATAATGGACTTTGCCTGCCCAAGCTTTTCGCCCAGCGCTTCAATATCGCGCAGCATTTCCGCGGGTTCGGACATGACAAGTCTCCTGAAAATCAGCTATCTACCTGAAAGTGTATCGCGCAACGCGCAAATGGCAAAAAGAATGACGTCACAAAACAGTGTAAATCTCTCGTCTGGCGGGCTGGAACAGGCCAAAAAGGCCGCAAGTGGCAAAGACTTGCCACCCGTGCATCTGTGGAACCCGCCGTTTTGCGGAGATCTGGATATGCAGATCAAACGCGACGGCACATGGATCCACGAAGGCGGTCAGATCAATCGGCCGGAAATGGTGAAACTCTTCTCGTCCATCCTCAAGAAAGAGGGCGACGCTTATTTTCTGGTCACCCCGGTTGAAAAGGTAGGGCTGACTGTCGAGGACGCGCCGTTTGTGGCGGTTGACCTAGACGTCTTTGGCGCTGGCGATACGCAGGCGTTGGTATTTACGACTCTTGTCGACGATGTGGTGACGGCAGATGCCAACCATCCGATCCGCTTCACCAGCGATCCCGACACGCAGGAACCCTCGGTCTATGTCATGGTGCGCGCAGGGCTAGAGGCGCGACTGGATCGCAAGAGCTTTTATCGACTGATCGATTGCGGCACAGAACAAGACGTGGACGGCACGGCCATGTTTGGCGTGATGTCAGCGGGCGCGTTTTTTGCGATGATCCCCGCCGACGCGCTTTAGTGGGTGGGTTGCACGACCTGCGATCTGGGACGCCGGCGCAGTTGCGCGACCAGCACTCCGCAGATCACGATTGCAGCACCGAATGCGGCATACCAATCCCAAACGGCACCGGCGAAGAGCATGAAAATCATCACATAAAACGGCGTTGCGTTGATATGGAAAGACGCAAGCGCCACGCCGATTTGCCCGACCGCGGCCACCCATAGCAGTTGCGATATCGCCAACCCGGCACAGGCATAGATCACAATCCAGATCCATTCCGTCGCGCCAATGGTGTGACGCGGAATAACGTCCAGCCCGAACGCAACCATGCCACCATAAATCACGGCCGTCACAATCAAGCCGCCCACTAGCGGCAGGGCGGCATGACCCAGCGGCGTCACCTCGGGGAAATGGCGCACCGACCAATAG
>NZ_CAXREH010000215.1:0-3894 GCF_964229375.1 Cognatishimia sp. | reverse complement strand
GGGTCGGGCGAGCCTTGGAAGCTGGTCGATTACATCAAATCCTTCAACTACTTGAACTATGACGGCGGCCAGTTCTCGACCTCGCGCGGGCGCGGCGTCTTTATGGATCAGGCGCTAGAGATCCTTCCCGCTGACTACTGGCGCTGGTGGCTGCTGAGCCATGCCCCTGAAAGCAGCGACAGCGAATTCACTTGGGAAAATTTCCAAAGCTCGGTGAACAAAGACCTCGCCGACGTACTGGGCAACTTTGTCAGCCGTGTCACAAAATTCTGCCGCTCGAAGTTCAGCGAAGCCGTGCCAGAGGGTGGCGACTATGGTCCAGAAGAGCTGGCCCTGATCGACGATATCACCACCCGCGTCAAAGCCTATCAGGACCATATGGACGCGATGGAAGTGCGCAAATCGGCGCAAGAATTGCGGGCAATCTGGGTTGCAGGCAACGAATATCTGCAAACGGTCGCACCCTGGTCGACCTTCAAAGAAGACCCAGCCAAAGCCGCGATCCAGATCCGTTTGGCCCTGAACCTGATCCCGCTTTATGCGGTTCTGTCAGCGCCCTTTATCCCTGATGCGGCCGCCTCGCTTTTGGACAGCATGAACGTGTCCGAGACCGAATGGCCAAGCGACGTGCCCTCCGCCCTGTCAGCCTTGCAGGCCGGCCATGCCTTTACGGTTCCCGAGGTGACATTCCGCAAGATCACCGACGACGAGCGCGACGCATGGCAAGAAAAATTCGCGGGCACGCGGGACTGATAACCTGATCAAACAAAACAAAAAAGCAGGCCGAACGGCCTGCTTTTTTTGTTGGTACCCTCGGCCGGACTCGAACCGGCACGGCCTATACGGCCTAGAGATTTTAAGTCTCCTGTGTCTACCATTCCACCACGAGGGCCCGCGTTGGTGAGGCCGGACAATAGCGGCACATCACGGGGTGTAAAGAGGGGAGTTCGCCCTAAAGGTCTTCGCCGGGTTTCGATGCAGGCGCCCGTAACAGCGCGCGTTCTTTGACCCATGGGTTAAGCTCGACGGCGGCAGCCAGCGCGTCTTGCGCCTGCGCCTCTTGGCCAAGCGCCAAATAGGTCAGCCCCAGCCCTGTCAAAACGCCGACATGCCGTGGGCTCAGATCGCGGGCCTGCGCCAGATCATCGAGTGCAGACGGGAAATCCTGCCGCAGATAATGCACAAATGCGCGCTGGTTCCAGCCCTCGGCATAGTCAGGACAATAGGCAACCAGCGCATCCAACGCCTCGAGCGCGCCCAGAAAATCAAACCCGGCCCGCTTTTCCATACCGCGGTCCAAAAGCGCCTGCGCTGTCACATCGGGCGCGTCCGTCCACAAAGCCCACATTTGCTGGGAATAGGCCTCGGCCGCCCGTTCGTTTTCCGCGACGCGCACCTGATCAAATAACGCGCCAAGAGCCGCCTCGTGATCCGGTGCCGCAGGACATGTCTGCGCCAAAGCGGGTTGAGCCAGACAACAAAGAAGAGCAAGCATGCGCATGCCCCCACTGTGTCGCAAGGGCGCGTGTTGGATCAAGTCACATTCCCGAGACCGATTTCTTTCACCGCTTCCATAGCGACAAAAGTCGAGGTGCTGGACACATGCGGCAGAGCCGAGATCTTTTCGCCCAAAACCTGACGATAGGCCTCCATGTCGCTGGTGCGCACCTTCAGCAGATAGTCGAAATTGCTTGCGATC
The DNA here is from genome assembly GCF_964229375.1 of Cognatishimia sp. Taxonomy (GTDB): domain Bacteria; phylum Pseudomonadota; class Alphaproteobacteria; order Rhodobacterales; family Rhodobacteraceae; genus Cognatishimia. The sequence continues at coordinate 2,195 of NZ_CAXREH010000215.1, read as the reverse complement.
ATATGTGTCTGCTCGATTTCCTGAACCGTCGCCACCGCTTCGTTGAATTCGCGCAGGGCTTTTTCCTTGGTATCTGTCAGCTTGACTTCAACAAAGGCTACGTGATTGAGCCCCAGCTTGATCGGATCAAGCATCGCCCGATAGCCGATGATCGCGCCCTCAGATTCCAGCCTGCGCAAACGCGCCTGCGTTGGGCTTTTTGACAGGCCGATCTCACGTGCTAGGTCCGTGATAGAAATCCGCCCATTGCTTGCGAGAACCCGCAGAATTTTGTGGTCAAAGGCGTCAAGATCCAACTTTTCACTTTGCATGAAAAACTCCGATTTTTCGGTTCACATGGACCACATATCACACTCAAAAAGGAAATTCGACCGGTAAAATTACTCTAAAAAAGTCGATGAGACCAGGAGAGAAAAATGCCAAATTCCCGCCGCGCCATCGATACGCAGACATATGCACCGGAAACCGACGTCCTAGAGATGCTGATCGCCCAAGCAGATCTGGACAGTGCGGCGCGCGCCGAGATTGGTACGCTTGCCGAGGATCTGGTGACGCAAATTCGTGGCAATTCAAAGCCCGGATTGATGGAAGTCTTTCTGGCGGAATATGGCCTGTCCACCGACGAAGGCGTTGCGTTGATGTGTCTGGCCGAGGCTTTGTTGCGGGTGCCTGATGCGGATACCATCGACGCACTGATCGAAGATAAAATCGCGCCTTCTGATTGGGGCAAACACCTCGGGCAATCCACCTCTTCGCTGGTCAACGCCTCTACTTGGGCGCTGAGGCTGACGGGCAAGGTTCTGGACGAGGGCGACAGCGGCGTGGTCAGTGCCCTGCGCGGGGCAATCAAGCGGCTGGGCGAGCCGGTCATTCGAACGGCTGTCGGCCGCGCGATGAAGGAAATGGGGCGTCAGTTTGTTTTGGGCGAAACCATTGAGGCCGCGATGCAGCGCGCGCGTGATATGGAAGCGCAGGGTTATTCCTATTCCTATGACATGCTTGGCGAAGCGGCGAAGACCGACGCGGACGCCATGCGCTATCACCTCGCCTATTCCCGCGCGATCTCGGCGATCGCTTCGGGCTGCACCCACGACGATATCCGCGACAACCCGGGAATTTCGGTCAAACTGTCGGCACTTCATCCGCGCTATGAGGTCGCGCAACGGGATCGGGTGATGGACGAGCTTGTCCCCCGCTTACACGGGTTGGCTCTGTTGGCGAAATCTGCGGGCATGGGCTTGAACATCGACGCGGAAGAGGCAGATCGCCTGTCGCTGTCCATGGATGTCATCGAGGCCGTCCTTGCCGACCCAGCACTAAAGGATTGGGACGGTTTTGGCGTGGTGGTTCAGGCCTATGGCAAGCGCGCGTCCTATGTGCTGGATTATCTGTACGAGCTGGCCACGCGGCTAGACCGCAAGATCATGGTGCGTTTGGTCAAGGGCGCCTATTGGGATACCGAGATCAAAAATGCTCAGGTCCTGGGTCTGAGCGACTTTCCCGTGTTCACCAACAAGCCTGCGACCGACGTGAGCTATATCGCCAACGCGCGCAAACTTTTGGGGATGACCGACCGGATTTACCCACAGTTTGCCACCCACAACGCGCACACTGTTGCAGCCGTGTTGGGCATGGCGGATAACCTTGAAACCTTTGAATTTCAGAGGCTTCATGGTATGGGCGACGCGTTGCACGACGTCGTACTGAAAGAAAACAAAACCCGCTGCCGGATCTACGCTCCGGTCGGCGCGCATCGTGATTTGCTGGCTTATCTGGTGCGTCGCCTGTTGGAAAACGGAGCCAACAGCAGTTTCGTCAACCAGATCGTGGACGAGGATGTGCCCCCGTCCGTCGTGGCGCGCGATCCGTTTGAGGCGATTCATGACGCAGGCATCGACTTGCCAACAGGTGATGCACTTTTTAAACCCGAACGCCCAAATTCGCACGGCTTTGACCTGCGCGACATGCCCACGCTTGAGAAACTGGAAACCACCCGCGCGCCGTATCGCAACAGCTCGTGGCATGCCGCCCCCTTGATTGACGGAGACGCTGCGCCGCAAGAGGCTGTGGCGGTGGACAACCCCTATCAATCCGCAGACTCTGCCGGCACGGTCGCGCAAGCCAGTGACGCCGATATTGAGACGGCTCTGGCCAATGCCAAAGCATGGGATGCCGACCCTGCGACGCGCGGTGCG
>NZ_CAXREH010000214.1:0-12225 GCF_964229375.1 Cognatishimia sp. | reverse complement strand
AGGACTTGGCAGAGCGCCATCCGTTGATCGACCCGAAACACTATTACGCAGCGCTTTGGGACGATCAGGACGGTGATCTGGATCCCTCTGGCGCAACATATGCCTTTGCGAAATCAGCGCGGGTGCATGGGGCCAAGTATTTTACACATTGTGGCGTCACGGGCATGTCGCAGCGTCCCGATGGCTCTTGGGATCTGACAACACCGAAAGGCAGCATCAACGCCGAGCATATCGTGAACTGCGGCGGCCTTTGGGCGCGCGAAGTCGGGCATATGTCTGGCGTTCACCTGCCTGTGCAGCCGATGGAGCACCATTATCTGATCACCGAAAAAATCCCGTCCATTGCAGAGCGTATGGACAGCATGGGCGAAGCCGGGCGTCTGCCTGCGGGGATCGATTATGAAGCCAATATTTACTTCCGGCAGGAACGTCAGGGCATGTTGCTTGGCACCTACGAACCAAAGTCGACCCCTTGGAAGGTTCAGGGCACCCCTTGGGACTTTGGGCACGAGCTGCTTCAGCCGGATCTGGATCGGATTGCGGATCGCCTAGAGATGTCGTTTGAGCGGATCCCGGCAATCGCGGAAGCGGGCATTAAGGATATGATCAACGGGCCGTTTACCTTTGGCCCGGATGGTAACCCGATGATTGGTCCGGTTCCCGGCATGAAAAACTATTGGGTCGCTGTCGGTGTTATGGCGGGGTTCTGTCAGGGCGGCGGTGTTGGTCTGACGATGGCCGAATGGATGATTGATGGCGAGCCGTCCATTGATGTCTGGGCCATGGACGTTGCGCGATTTGGCGAATTTGCGACCCCGGATTGGGGCACTGTTAAATCGTCGGAAAACTATGAACGCCGTTTTGTGATGACCTTCCCGAACGAAACCCTGCCCAAGGGCCGTATGCAGAAAACCACCGCGCTTTATGATCGGCTGGTGGCGAAGGGTGCATTGATGGATCAGGGCTTTGGTCTTGAGAACGCGCAGTGGTTTGCCGACGATGCCGCAGACGCACACGAGGTTCCGACGTTTGAGCGCAACCGCTCGTTTGACTATGTCAAACGCGAGGTTGAGGCTGTGCAAACCGCCGTGGGTGGGATCGAAATTGCGAACTTTGCCAAGCATGAGTTCAAAGGCGTCGGGGCGCGGGACTATTTGAACCGCACTCTGGCGGGCTATGTGCCCAAACCGGGGCGTTTGACGCTGACACCGATGCTGACGCCGAATGGTAAGCTCTATGGTGACTTGACCGTGGCCTGTCTGGCGGACGATCACTTTATGCTGTTTGGATCTGGCGCAATGCAGGAAGCCCATCGTCGCTGGTTTGAAAAGGATCTGCCCGATGACGTGACCTATGAGAATGTGTCTGACGACTGGCACGGGATCGCCTTGTCTGGCCCTAAATCGCGTGATCTCTTGGCGCGACTGACCCGCGAAGACGTCAGCGCCGAGGCGTTCAAGTTCCGTGATCTGCGCCAGACCTTTGTTGGAGGTGTTCCGGTGATCCTGAACCGGATCAGCTTCTCCGGTGAACTGGGCTATGAGATCTATTGCCGGCCGCAATACCTGCTGCGCCTTGCCGAAGCGATCGAAGAGGTCGGCGCGGATCTTGGCTATCGCTGGTATGGCGCACGCGCGTTGATGTCGATGCGTCTTGAGAAAGGCTGGGGTGTCTGGACGCTTGAGTTCCGCCCGGATTTCAACGCGGTGGAAAGCGGCATGGACGCCTTTATCAACTGGAAGAAGGATTTCGTTGGCAAAGACGCGACGCTTGCGATCCTTGAGGAGGGCGTGAAACAGAAACTCGTTACGATGACCATTGATGTCGAAGGCATCGATGTGTCCAACGACGAGGCGATCCTGAAGGATGGCGAGGCTGTCGGCTATGTCAGCTCGGGCGGCTATGGCCATCGCGTCGGGACGTCCATGGCGATGGGCTATGTCGATGCGGCCCATGCAGAGCCTGGCAGCAAGCTTCAGGTCGAAATTCTGGGCGAGTTCTATGACGCTGAGGTGTTGGGCGCGCCGGCCTATGACGCTAATGGCGGCAATATGCGCGCTTAAGGTAGGTTAACGAAAATGGGGCAACCTGCTCTCAAGATCGATCCGGGCATCGCCAGGTTGGTGGCGGTCGAAAGGTTTGTGTTTCTCGTGCTGCCTGGGTTCTCGGCTTTGGATCTTGGGGCAGGGATCGACACATTGGCGGCGGCGAATGCCGCGGCCGGGTCGATCAGCTTTGAATGGACCATCGTCAGCGAAACCGGCGCGCCTGTGACCTCGTCCTCGGGCCTGCAGGTTGCGGTCGACGGCGCGCTGCCCAAAACGCAACGCGACGACTGTGTGGTGATCTGCGCACCGCTTGGCGAGCGGCCCCCCATTTTGTTTGAGCTGAAGTCATGGCTGCATCGCACCTCTCGCTTTGGGGCGCAGCTGTGCGGCCTTGGCGGAGGCGCTGCGGCCCTTGCGCATGCAGGCTTCTCGATGTCTGGTCCGATGAGCACCCATTGGAAACTGCAGCCCGCCCTGGCCGAGATGTTTCCACACATGGATGCGGTGTGCTCGGTCTATGAGGACAACACTGTTGCAACCTGTGGCGGCGGGGCGTCCACGTTGGATCTGTTCTCGGCGATGGTGCGCCGTAAATGCGGCACGGATATTGCCTCGCAAGTCGCGGATCTTTTGTTGCATGCGACGGTCAGATCAGGGGCAGACAGGCAAACCCGAAGCGATTTGTGCCGACTTGGTAAACGCAGCGAAAAGCTTGGCTATGCCATTCAGATCATGCAGGACAATCTGGAAGAGCCAGTAACGCCCACGGTCATCGCCGAAGAGGTCGGACTGTCCACACGCCAGCTTGAGAGGCTGTTTAAGCGATACGTCGGCTCGAGCCCCAAGACCTATATGACAGAGCTGCGGCTGCAACGCGCGCGCCTTTTGTTGTTGCAAACGCATCTGCGGGTGATTGATGTGGCCGTCGCCTGCGGGTTCACGTCCGCCAGCCATTTCGCGCGCCACTATCGTCGCAAATTTGGCGTCTCACCACAGCATGAAAGGGGAACGGTCACCTAGGCGCGATGTATACTTTTTCGCTGTTTGCGCGCATTTACTTTTGCCGACCAGAAGCTAGGGTGTGGCCAAAGGAAGACTGATGACCAAACCCTGCATTATTTGCGTCGCCATCACCGGATCCGTTCCGACCAAGGCCGACAACCCTGCGGTGCCAATTTCTGTGCAAGAACAGATCGAAAGCACGCATGAATCATTTGAGGCTGGCGCGTCCATTGCCCATTGCCATGTGCGCAACGCGGATGAGACCACCTCTTCTGATCCCGAGAAATTCGCGCTCTTGCAGGAAGGTCTGCGCAAGCATTGTCCGGGTATGATCATCCAGTTCTCAACCGAAGGCAGGTCTGGCTCCGGGCGCGAGCGCGGGGGGATGTTGCCCCTGTCGCCAGACATGGCGTAATTGACCGTTGGCTCGAATAACTTCCCGACGCGCGTCTATGAGAACAGCCCTGACTTGGTGGATTGGTTGGCATCGGAAATGACAAAGTTCGGGGTGGTTCCCGAGATAGAGGCCTTTGACCTTAGCCATATTTTCCAGACCGTCGCTATGCACGAAGACGGCCGACTGCCGCGCGTGCCTTATGTGCAATTCGTGATGGGTGTGCAAAATGCCATGCCTGTTGATCGCGAGGTCTTTGATTTCTATGTCAAAACACTCAAGCGGCTCAGCCCGACCTCGGAATGGTGTGCGGCGGGTGTTGGGCGCGGACAGCATGTGGTGAACGAATGGAGCATCGCCGCTGGGGGACATGCGCGGACGGGTTTAGAAGATAATATCCGATGGGACAAAACCACGCTCGCCCCATCAAACGCGGCGCTGGTGCAGCGCACTGCTGGCCTGTGCGAGCAATATGAGAGACCGGTTGCAACATGGCAGCAAGCGCGCGAGATCCTTGGTTTAAGCGCGCAATAAAAAACGCTCCGGAAAGGAGCGTTTCAAGACGGGACTGTATGGGGGGGCTGGTTTACCGGCCCCACGTCCGTAGCGGGCCGCAATCAACATGCACAAAGTTCGAGCCGGAATAGCGACCCACACCGCCAGCACGACAGGAGGCCGCGGCGCGCGCGAGTTGGCTGACAGAGCGATCTGCCAGACGCAGGTCAGCGGCCTGGCCTTTCATGTGCAGCGAGTTCTTGGCAACACCACGTGAATTGCGACGCAGCATCGCGTTGGTCTGCGGGCTGCGATAGCCAGAGAGCAACATGAAGGGTTCGTTGGTGTCGGTCAGGCGCAGCGAAGCGGCCATGATGTCGACGGTGCGCGTGTCGATCTTGATCACGCCATTCGTGCGCCAGTCACGCATGAATTTGTTGATCTCGTCCACTGCGTCTTTGATGTATTTGCCTTCGATCCAATAGATCGTATCGATGCTTTCACCTGTGCGGCCAGAGTACATCTTGAGGCGGCGAATATCGCCCGCGCCCCGTAGGAAGCCTGAAGCATTTGTGAAAGTAGGTGCTGCTGCGATCGTCGTCGCAGCGAATGCACGCAGAAGCCCGCGCCGTGTTATGCCCTGAGAGCCTTCGGTCAACATATCTTGCGCCTGTCCCGTCGCTTTCATTTCGATGCGCCGCCGCGCAATCATTAAAATTATCCCCAGATGCGCCAAAGTTATGACACAACTTGATTCGTTTACCAAGGTTTCATTTTCGAAAAACAGTGTGATCACGGGGCTTTGGCGAAAATTCGCGCAAATTTCGGGCATTGTTTCTGCCCGGTTAACAGTTGCTACTTTCCTGCCACACATTGCGCGCTTTGAGGTGCAATCCCCCAGATATTGTCAAGATGATCTAAATGTGAATGGACAATTCCGCGCATCGGCCTCACAAAATCATCACATACATGTATATGTTTCGGGGCGGGTAGCTATGTCTTTCATTCGAATTCTTTCTCAAACTCTGTCGGTGGCTTTGATCTGGGCTTTGTCCACATCTGGTGTTTCCGCAAAAAGCGACACACAAGTTACAGCGTTTATGCAAGCTGTCGCCGAAGCAGCCTCGGCGGATAAAGACATCGCAGCCTATTACCGAAGCGTCGACTTCCAGCCGCTTTGGACAGGCAAGGGCCGCGAGTTTCGTGAACGCCGCAGCGCGTTGTTTGATGCGTTGGAACGTGCAGGCGAACATGGTCTGGTTCCGGCGCATTACGACATTGCTGGCCTGAAAGCCGATATTCGCAGCGCACGCACCAAACGTGACCTTGGTTTGGTCGAAGTTAAGATCTCTGAGACATTTTTGGACTACGCGCGTGACGTTCAAACCGGCATTTTGATTCCATCTCGGATCGATGACGGCCTGGTGCGCAAGGTTCCATACCGTGATCGCGAGGCTTATCTGGCCAATTTTGAGCAAAGCGATCCTGAGAAATTCATCAAGACGCTCGCGCCCAACACGCCGGAATATACGCGTCTGCGTAAAGAAAAGCTGTTGCTGGAACGTCAGATCGCACGCGGCGGATGGGGCGCACCGATCCGCGCGAAGAAGCTCGAGCCAGGTGACGCAGGCGGTGCTGTGGTCCAACTGCGCGATCGTCTGATCCGCATGGGCTATCTGTCGCGCCGTGTCTCGACGAAATTTGACGCGGATTTGCAGACTGCAGTTCAGAACTTCCAAGCCGCCCATGGCCTGACGGCCGATGGTGTCGCAGGGCAGTCCACGATTGCAGAGCTGAATATTCCGGCACAAGAACGCCTGAAATCCATCATGGTCTCGATGGAACGCGAACGCTGGACCAATATGCCCAAGGGCGACCGCCACGTTATGGTGAATCTGACCGACTTCTCGGCAAAGATCATCGACGACGGCAAAGTAACTTTTGAGAGCCGCACAGTTGTGGGCCATCGCGACACCGACCGCCGCAGCCCAGAGTTCTCGGACACGATGGAACATCTTGTCATCAATCCGACGTGGAATGTGCCGCGCTCGATTGCGACGAAAGAATATCTGCCGATGCTGAAGGCGAACCCCAACGCGGTGAGCCATCTGACACTTTATGATGCGCGCGGCCAGGTCGTTAATCGTGGTGCTGTGAACTTTTCACAGTATTCCGCTAAGACCTTCCCGTTCGATATCAAACAGGCGCCAAGCAACACGAATGCGCTGGGTCTTGTGAAGTTCATGTTCCCGAACCGTCACAATATCTATCTGCATGACACGCCTGCTAAGAGCCTGTTTTCACGCGAAGTTCGCGCCTATAGCCACGGCTGTATCCGCCTGCACAAGCCGTTTGAGTTTGCCTATACCATTCTGGCCAAGCAAAGCGCTGATCCGAAGGGGCTGTTCCACAGCACGCTGGACACAGGTCGTGAAACACAGATCGATTTGGTAAAGCAGATCCCAGTTCACATCATGTACCGCACCGCCTTTACCGAGGCGAAAGGTCCGATGCAGTACCGTCGTGACATCTATGGCCGTGATGCCAAGATCTGGCGCGCTCTGGCGAACGAAGGGGTGGCTTTGCCTGCGGTTCGCGGCTAAACCTGCCCCCAAAGATCTGGGGGCCGCATGACAAGTTACAGCGTCAAAGACATCGCAAAAGCCATCGGGGCTAAAGCGGTTGGGGCCGTGGATCTGAGCGTCTCTGGCGTGGCCGAGCCTCAGGACGCGACGTCTGGGGATCTTGCTTTGGTGATGAAGCCGGCATTTGCGGAGAACCTGTCCAAAGGGTCTGCGCAGGTAGCCATGTTGTGGCCTGACGCGGATTGGCAGTCTTTTGGCCTTCAGGCCGCCATTCTGCCTGACCGTGGCCGATATGCGATGGCGACTGTGACCGAGCTCTATGATCTTGGCCATGGGTTCCACAAGGGCATTCATCCCAGCGCTGTTGTCAGCCCTGAGGCCCGTCTGGGCGCGGATGTCTCTGTTGGCCCACTCACTGTGATCGAGGCTGGCGCTGTCATCGGGGACGGATCGGTAATTGGTCCGCAGTGCTATATCGGGATCGATGTGAATCTCGGCGCGAATGCTTTTTTGCGCGATCATGTGACACTTGGCGCGCGCGTTAAGATCGGTGCGAATTTTATCTGCCAACCCGGTGCGCGGATCGGTGGCGACGGGTTTTCCTTTGTGACACCAGAGAAAAATCAGGTTGAAGACGCCCGTGCCGAGTTGGGCCAATCCAGCATCAGCGCGCGTCAAAGCTGGGCTCGTATTCATTCCATTGGCAGCGTCACGATTGGCGATGACGTCGAAGTCGGCGCGAACACGACCATTGATCGCGGCACCATCCGCGACACGGTGATTGGGCGGGGCACCAAGTTGGATAACCTTGTTCAGGTTGGACATAACGTGGTCGTCGGCGAGGATTGCCTGCTGTGCGGTATGGTCGGAATTGCCGGGTCGTCACAAATCGGAAACAATGTGGTCCTAGGTGGTCAGACAGGGGTCGGAGATAATCTGACCATTGGCGACGCGGTGATCACAGGTGCAGGAACCATGGTCTTGGCGAATGTACCGAAGGGACGGTTTATGTTGGGCTATCCAGCGATGAAAATGGAGAGTCAGGTCGAAGCCTATAAAGGGTTGCGTCGTCTGCCACGGCTTTTCGCTGACGTCGCGAATTTGAAGAAAGCTGTTTCAAAATCAGCGGACAATGACTAAATCACTCCGCAAGTCTGGGAAAGGATTTGGCATGAGCGTCAAGGACAAGGTAATCGAAATCATCGCGGAACAAGCGGTTCTAGAGGTTTCGGACGTCACACTGGACAGTACATTAGAAGACCTGGGCATCGACAGCTTGGGATTGGTTGAGAGTATCTTCGCAATCGAAGAAGCTTTCGACATCTCGGTTCCTTTCAATGCAAATGAACCCAGCGAAAGCGACTTTGATATCTCGAATGTGGCCTCTATCGTGGCTGGCATCGAAAAACTGGTATCTGAGCAGGCGTAAGTCTGAGCACACTTGATCTGAAAGACCCAAAATGAAACGCGTCGTAATTACCGGGGCAGGGACGATCAACGCCCTTGGCCACAATGTTCCACAAACATTGGAGGCGATGCGCGAAGGCCGTTGTGGCATTGGACCACTGGAGATGCGCGACGTAGATCGGTTGGCGGTCAAGATTGGCGCGCAGGTCAAAGGATTTGACCCCGAGGGTCTGTTTAATCGTCAGCAGATGTCCCTGTTTGACCGTTTCACGCAGTTCACCCTGATTGCGGCACGCGAGGCGATTGCCCAATCGGGGCTGGAGTTCTCTGATGAACTGTCGGCCCGTTCCGGTGTCGTTCTGGGGAATTCCGGCGGGGGGATGACCACGCTGGATGACAACTATCGCACCGTCTATGAGGACGGAAAAAACCGCGTGCATCCGTTTGTTGTGCCCAAGCTGATGAACAATGCAGCCGCAAGCCACGTCAGCATGGAATTCAACCTCAAAGGGCCAAGCTTCACTGTCGCTTCCGCCTGTGCCAGCTCGAATCATGCGATGAGCACTGCGTTTCAGATGGTCCATGGTGGCTCGGCCCCTGTGATGATCACGGGCGGGTCGGAGTCGATGCTGTGTTTTGGCGGCGTGAAGGCCTGGGAAGGTCTGAGGGTGATGTCCAAAGACGCCTGCCGTCCGTTTTCGGCCAATCGCAATGGCATGGTGCAGGGCGAGGGTGCGGGCATCTTTGTGTTTGAGGAATATGAACACGCCAAAGCGCGCGGCGCTGAAATTTTGGCCGAGGTCGCTGGGTTTGCGATGACCTCTGACGCCAGCGATATCGTGATGCCGTCCAAACGTGGTGCCGCCCGCGCCATTTCCGGCGCGCTGGCCGATGCCAAGATCTCGCCGGACTGTGTTGGCTATATAAATGCACATGGAACGGGTACGGCGGCCAACGACAAAACCGAATGCGCCGCAGTTGCGGATGTGTTTGGCCAGCACGCCAACAACCTGATGATCAGTTCGACGAAATCCATGCACGGTCACCTGATTGGCGGCACCGGCGCGGTCGAGCTTTTGGCCTGTATTCTGGCGTTGAAGGACGGCGTGATTGCGCCCACCATCAACTACGAAGAACCAGACCCGGAATGTGCGTTGGATGTGGTGCCAAATGAGGCGCGTGAGGCAAAGGTTGACGTTGCTTTGTCAAATGCCTTTGCCTTTGGCGGTCTGAACGCAGTTTTGGCCCTGCGTTCAGTCTAGGTTTACTGCAGTTTCGCCGCAGCTGTGTCGAAGGCTTTGGTAAAGCCTTTCAGCGACATCTGAACTTGAACCAGTCGATCAGGCTGCGCCGCAGGCACAATCGAGATGGTCGCAACGCCGCCCGCCTTATAGCTGGCCAAGTCTTCTTGTGTCAGACCTACGCGTGACAGGCACCCGTTGGCGTTACAGAAGGCAAAGGGATAGACGCGTGGCAGGTTTTCATCCACGGCAATCGACAGCTGTGCGGTCAGCAGGGTTTCCAGTGGCGCGATCATGTTCGCACCGGCCACTGCCTGACCCTGACCCACGACAGGGAACAGGGTGACGGCCACCGCAGGTGCACCGTCGGTTTGCGTCAAAAGCTGGAACATTTCGCAGATCTCACGCTCGCCATTTGAGCGGCAGTTCAGCGTCCAGTCACCTATGACTTCTTGCGTGACTTTTGGAGCAGCCGGAGTACCAAGACTCAGCCCCTCGTCACTGTTGGTTTCCTGTGCGAACGCAGAAGTTGACGCGACAACAAGGGCGCTCGCCATAAAGGAGAATAGCTTTTTCACTGTATTATCCTAAGATGTTCAATCCCATTCGGCATAGCACGTGTTAACGGGGCTGTCAGTGTTCAATTCCACTGGGTAAACAATCCCAAGCAGCTTTTTGCTAATGGTTAACCTGCTGAAACAATGTGCAAAAAGAAGAAGGGGGCCGGCAGGCCCCCTTCAATTCGTACACTCCCCGTCGGACTGGCCGACTTATTTATGTGCAGGACGCTACGTTGTATTATCGTGCACGTCAACAGGCACGATTGAAAAAGTGAAGGGTGTTTATTGGCGAAACTGAAAATGATCTAATTTGCTGCAACTGCACAAAAATTCCCTCTGGGATGATGATGTTTTTTGCGATTTTATAAGATTAGTCTTTGAGTATGTCCTAACGGGATTGAGGGGTTCAGGTGGAGAACGGTATTTTTATTGGCGGCGGTGGCGAAGGCTATGGCGAAAAGCAATTTCTGACACTGAAATACGCCAACCGACACGGCCTGATCGCCGGAGCGACGGGGACGGGGAAAACCGTAACGCTGCAAATCCTGGCCGAAGGGTTCTCGAACGCGGGCGTGCCTGTGTTTCTGTCCGACGTAAAGGGCGACTTGTCTGGGCTTGCGGCTTCGGGCACAGAAAGTTTCAAGCTGCACGACGCGTTTACATCGCGCGCAGGCACAATCGGATTTGAGGATTATCGCTACCACGCATGCCCCGTGACCTTTTGGGATCTGTTTGGCACGCAGGGCCATCCGGTGCGCACAACCGTCGCAGAGATGGGTCCGCTTTTGGTGAGCCGTCTGCTGGAATTGTCTGAGGCGCAGGAAGGTATTTTGAACATCGCGTTCCGACTGGCCGACGAAGAAGGGCTGCCGCTGCTGGACCTGAAAGATTTGCAGGCACTGTTGGTTTGGGTGGGCGAGAACCGCTCGGATCTGGCGCTGCGGTACGGGAATATTTCCGTGCAATCCATCGGCGCGATCCAGCGCAGATTGATGGTTTTAGAAAATCAGGGCGCGACCCAATTCTTTGGCGAACCCGCGCTCGAGCTGTCAGACATTATGCGGACCGATGCTGAGGGCAGGGGACAGATCAACATTCTGGCGGCTGACAAGCTGATGGCCTCGCCGCGGCTTTATGCAACGTTTTTGTTGTGGCTGCTATCAGAGCTATTTGAAGAATTGCCAGAGGTCGGTGATCCCGACAAACCGAAACTGGTTTTCTTTTTTGACGAAGCGCATCTGCTGTTCGAAGACGCCCCCAAAGCGCTGGTGGACAAGGTCGAGCAGGTCGCAAGGCTGATCCGCTCCAAAGGGGTCGGCGTTTATTTTATTACGCAAAATCCTGCTGACGTGCCCGAGGATATTCTGGGACAGCTTGGCAATCGGGTCCAACATGCGTTGCGTGCCTTTACAGCGCGGGATCGCAAAAACCTGCGAATGGCGGCGGAAACGTATCGCGACAACCCAAGATTCTCGACCGAAGACGCCATCAAGGAAGTGGGCGTTGGCGAGGCGGTGACGTCTATGCTGATGAAAAAGGGCGTGCCGGGGATTGTTGAACGTACGTTGATCCGGCCGCCTTCAACGCAACTTGGGCCGCTGGACAAGACGCTGCGCGCATCGTTGATCCAAGCCTCTGATCTGGCGTCAAAATACGGCACCACTTTGGACCGGAAATCAGCCTATGAGATATTGCGCGCCCGCGCAGAGGCTGCGGCGGCCGAAGCAGAGGCGGAAGAAGCCCGCGAAGAAGATATGTCGGTTGCAGAGCGCGAGTTCTCGACCGCCCGGCGTTATTCTGGCGGGCGTGTCGGCCGCTCATCCTCGCGCCGGATGCGCAGCCGCAAGGATATCGACATCGGCTATGAAATGAAGCGCATGGTTGTGAAGGAACTGACCGGCACCACAGGTCGCCGGATCGTGCGAGGATTGTTGGGGGGCTTGTTTAAGGGGCGCTAATACCGCACCCTTTGCATCTGTTCTTTCTAACAAATACCAAAGTCTCACACTAAGTAGGAGAGTTTGGCTCCGGCGGTAGGGATCGAACCTACGACCAATTGATTAACAGTCAACTGCTCTACCGCTGAGCTACGCCGGAACATGTGGGACCGTATAGCTATAAGATTTTCCGGCGTCCAGAGGGGGTGTTACATTTTTTTCGTTTTTCCCTTAGATTTTTTAAACAACTTCGAAAGGTGATGTAAATTCAACGTCTTGTGTAGGTTTCACAAGGCCTCTGCCGGTCAGATCGACAAGGTGCGCAAAGACATTTCGCGCCGCCGCTGGCAAGAGCGCCGGATTCACATCGCGATAGATCTTGCGGGCCAGACCGTCAGCAGTGTCAGCGCCCTCTGCCAGTGTCTTTAGGATCTCGGATTCGCGGGATCTGCGGTGGTTTATCAGCCAGCTCAGACGCGCGTTGGGATCCTCGATTGGGGCTCCGTGGCCTGCGTGAAATCTGCGCCATGTGCGGTTGGCCAGTATTTCGCAAGAG
>NZ_CAXREH010000213.1:0-5226 GCF_964229375.1 Cognatishimia sp. | reverse complement strand
AAGAATGACGACGAGGCAGGATGGTTTAAGCGGCTGCATGGCCGTGCGCCGACCTCGGCAGATCTGGGCGGCTAAACCCAGACCACCAGCCCAATCACACTCAGGCTGATAAAGCCGATGCCAATATATTCCCGAAGCGTGATCTTTTCGCGGAAGAACAGCATTGTGGCCAGAATACTGAAGATCAGCTCGATTTGGCCGACTGCCTTTACATAGGCTGCGTTCTGCAAGGTGAAGGCTGTGAACCAGCAATAAGATCCGGCGATCGAGGTCAGCCCCACAAAGCCTGCGGTGCGCCACTGGCCGATCACCCGCCCGATTTCCACGCGGTCGCGCCAGGCCAGCCAGATCAGCATGCCAATCAGCTGCATAGAGGTCACGGCGGCCAGCGTTATGAACGACCGCTCAAACGGATCGGCGGCGTCGATCATCAGGCTAGCGGCGCGGTAACTGACCGCAGACACCCCAAACAACGCCCCCGCAGACAGGCCCAAAAGGGTTGCCGGGCTGCTCAGGCTTTCTCGCCAGGGCGTGTCCCGCCCCAAAGCGCCTGACAAAACCAGAACGCCCGCAAAGCCGACGATCATCGCCACACCGCCCATGACCGAGACCGCCTCGCCAAACAAGACCAAGCCGATGATTGCGGTTTGCAGAACTTCGGTTTTCTTAAAGGTCACGCCCACGGCAAAATTGCGATAGGCAAAGGTTTTGACGGTACAGATCGTGGCCAGAACCTGCGCCGCGCCACCCAATGCGCCATAAAGCCAGAACTGCCCGACAGGGGCGGCAAAGGAGCGGTCATTCACCTGTAAGTAAAACGCCGCCAAAACCACCACCAAGGGTGCGGAATATAAAAACCGTGCAAGCGTCGCGCCGGTGGCCGTCAGTTTGGTCTGGCTCAGCTGTTTTTGCAGCATAAAGCGCAGGGTCTGAAAAAACGCGGCGGCGATCGAAAGAAGAATCCAAAGCTCCATCCCGCCTTATGACTCAGGTCTTAAGACTTTGGCCAGAGAGGATGCGGGACAGGATCCTTTGGACGCAGAAAGTAAAGGCGCAGGATCGTCCAGTAAGAACTGTAATAATACCCGTCATTGCGCCCCAGGTACCGCTCGCGATTGTCCCGAAACGCGACCGGCAGACGATACCACGGCAGCTTGGGGTGCATGTGGTGCACGACATGCAGCGAGTTGTACAAAAACAGCCACGCCAATGGGCCGTGATCCTCGATGATGACCGTGCGGCCCCGGTATTTCTCGTGCGCCTGATGCTCGAGAAAGGTCCGTATCTTGAGAATGCCGTAGGCCAGATAAGCGCAGATCAAATAGGCCCAGATCGGCAGGCTGGCAAAACTGAAAAGAAACCAGAACACAAGCGCAAGGCTCGGGATATGCAAAAGCCAGCCCAGCAAAACCCGTCGATTGCCACGCAGAATGTCTTTGAGGTCACACGACATAAAACAGACTTGCCCAATCGCGGGCCCAAACAGGATGCGCCCCAGCAACGTGTTGTTCACCGTTAGCGTCACTTTGCACAGCGCGCTCAGCTGCGCCCAGACCTCTGGGTCCATATAGTTGCTTTCGGGATCATCATAAGGGTCTGTCAGCTTAGAATCCTGATGATGGTCCAGATGCGTATCTTTGAACCGCAGATACGGAATAAACAGGCCCAAGACCGGAAACACCGTGGCCTCACTCAGCAGTTGATGTCGGAACGGATGTCCGTGCACGACCTCATGGGTCAGGGACGAATGCAGCACAATCGCCAACGTCGTGACCAGCATGCCAAAGGGCAACCAGACCGCGCTGGCCCACATCGTGCCCAGCGCAAAGCTTGCGTAACACAGGACCAACAGGGAAAATGTCGGCCACTCAATCAGGGGGCGGCGCTCACGCATGACGCCCCCAGCGCACCTGAGCCCAGACGCGTTCATAAACCACATACGAGGCCAGACCGATTGCGGCATTTATCAAGGCCATCGCCCCGCCGACTTTCACCGATCCCGTTGCAAGAAATCCCACCAGACACATCATCAACAAGCCAATCACATTCCAAATGACTGCCTTTACGATTGATCTTGCGCGGGTTTCCATTGGGGCTCCTATCTTGTGAGTAGCGGTCTGACCTTTCTCAAGCCTCTGATCTAAAGAAGCTTTTTTGTCGCGATGTTGCGATCTAGGCCGTTAGATTTTCTCTAGTCAAAAAATGGCAGGAGGGGCATTCTGAATGTAATTAACATTTTTCACCAAATGTGATAAAACACACATTATGAGTGATAAAATCGACAAACGCGCCCGATCTGAACGATTTCGTCAACGTCTAGAGCAGGCCATGGGCAGCAGCGGGATCACCCAAAGTGCACTGGCCCGCATGACCGGCGTTGATCGTTCAACAATCTCGCAGTTGTTAAAGGACAAGGGCGCACGCCTGCCGAATGCGCAGGTCGTCGGAGAATGCGCCTCGGCGCTGGGTGTCTCGGCAGACTGGCTTTTGTCGCTCACCGACAACCCGGAACGTGCCGAGGATATTGTCGCCAATGCGCTAACCCTCACCAAAGCCCCCCGCGCGCTGGTCGATGAACAAATCTTTGCCTGGCACCAAGAGGCCGCGGGCTACAAAGTGCGCCACGTGCCCGCGGGCTTGCCCGATATGTTGAAAACACGCGCGCTTCTCAGTTGGGAGTACTCACCACATCTGGGGCGCACCACGGAACAAGCCATCGGTGCCAGCGAAGACCGGTTGAACTGGATGCGTGACAGCAGTTCGGATTACGAAATCGCGCTGCCCCTGCATGAAATGGCCAGCTTTGCGCGTGGCGAGGGCTATTACAGCGGCCTCCCCGACGAGACCCGCCTCGCCCAGATTGCCCATATGCGCCAACTCAGCGCACAGCTTTACCCACGCCTCAGGCTCTATCTGTTTGATGCGCGACAGCTCTACTCGGCCCCTGTGACTGTCTTTGGCCCCCTGCTGGCAGTGCTGTATCTGGGGCGCAACTATCTGGCCTTTCGCGACACAACACGCGTGCAGGGGTTTACCGAACATTTCGACGCCCTGGTCCGCGAGGCAACGATCACAGCACGCGCCCTGCCCGACTATCTGGACAGCCTTGTGTGACAGCGCCGCGACGCCCAACGCGTCTATAGTCCAGCCTACCTTAAACCTTAGGGTCCGGGTTTTCGGTATGACCATCCACGGCAATCACCTGCCCCGACACCAGTCGCGCTGCGTCAGATCCAAGGAACACCGCCATATTCGCAATGTCTTCGGCTGTCACAAAAGACCGCATCGACGTGCCCGCCGCATAGCCCGCATAGACCTCATCGCGGCTCATCCCTTTGATAGAGGCCTCGCGCTCCAGCACGCCTTCCATCCTCGGGCCCTCAACAGCCCCAGGGCAGATCGCATTGGCGCGCACCCCAAAGGGGCCGTATTCCATCGCCGCGGTTTTCATCAGCCCGATGATCGCCCATTTCGCCGCCGCATAGGGCGCGCGGTTGGGATAGCCGTAAATTCCAGCTGTTGATGAGGTATAGACCAATGCCCCACGGCCAGCCTTTTGCATCATGGGACCCGCGTATTTGGTCGCCAGAAAAGCGCCCTCCAGATTGACCGACACACAGCGTTGCCAGTCCGTCAGATCGATATCGCCAATCGCATTGGTCGGCCCGGCGATCCCAGCGTTTGCACAAAGCACGTCCAGCCCGCCCCACTTTGTCGCAATCTCAGCAAACAACTCCTGCATCGCGGCTTCATCGGCCACATCCGCAAGGGTCTTGCGCCATTCTGCGGGGCAGGCTTCTAACGCGTCCTGTGCCACATCTGTGATCCAGACCTCAGCCCCGGTCGCTGCGAACCCGTCGGCCATGGCCCGCCCGATCCCCGACGCGCCCGCAGTGATCAGAACGCGCTGGCTCATCGCGGCTGCCCAACATAACGCCCGGCCCCGTCTGGGGCTGGCAATGTGGCATGGGCCTCTTGAAGCGCCGCCAGATTGTCCATGATCTCGGCGCTCGGATCACTTGGGCGACGGGTTTCAAGCGACACATGCAACAGGAAATGTTCGCCGGTCGCCAACAGACGATCGCCTTCATACATCTCGTGCCACAGCTGCAGCTTCTTACCTTCGCCCTTCAGCACCTGCGTCCGGATCTCGACCACCTGGCCAAGATGAGCCTCATCCAGATAGCGAATATGGGTTTCGCCGGTGAAATAGCTGCCACCGGTCGCAATATAGGCCTGATCGCAGCCAATGATTTCCATCAACCGATCTGTCGCCTCAGAGAACGCCGTGGCATAGCAGGCTTCGTTCATATGGCCATTGTAGTCCAGCCAATCAGCCGGAACCGCACGCCGTCCGGTGATGATCAGCGCCTTCAGATCCTGCAAATCCGCCATGCTACGCGGCAGTCCGCTTTGTGCAATCAATCGGGCATCGTGCTGGTTCAACACCTCGCCCGCGCCCCAATTGTTCGCCTTAAGCGCCCGCATCATGCCAACACAGTTGTCATCCCGAATACGCTCCAGCTCTCGGATCGACAAATGGCCGGATTGCGCATCAGACTGATCGGCAATCAGATCAACCAGCTCATCGGTGAACTCGGGCACATCCATAAGCTTCGTCCAGGGCCATTCCAAAGCAGGCCCGAACTGTGCCATGAAATGTTTCATCCCCGCTTCGCCACCCGCAATTCGATAGGTCTCAAACAGCCCCATCTGCGCCCAGCGAATGCCAAAGGCCATGCGGATCGACTCATCAATCTCTTCGGTCGTCGCAATGCCGTCCTTGACCAGCCACAACGCCTCGCGCCACACCGCCTCAAGAAAACGATCCGCGATATGCGCATCAATCTCTTTGCGCACTTTCAAAGGGAACATCCCGACAGATCGCAAAATCTCGGCGGCGCGGTCGACCAATTCCACGGGGTTAGCATTGGTCGCGACAAGCTCGACCAAAGGCATCAGATAGACCGGATTGAACGGATGCGTCACCACGATCTGCTCAGGTCGGCTTGCGCACCCCTGAAGTTCGGATGGTTTGAACCCAGACGTAGAGGACCCCAAGATCGCATCCTGTGGCGCATGCTCCTGAAGCGTCTGATACACCTTGCGCTTCAGCTCCAGCCGCTCTGGCACCGACTCTTGGATCCAGCTCGCACCCGCAACCGCCTCTGACATCGTGTCATGAAAGCTCAAACGCCCTTCTGGCGGCAGGGCGGTGTCAGACAA
>NZ_CAXREH010000212.1:0-22005 GCF_964229375.1 Cognatishimia sp. | reverse complement strand
ACCTCTGGGAAACCCAAAGCGAAGGTGCGGTGCAGGCGACTCGACTGGCCGTCAATGCGGCACCTGATGTTAACAACCAGCTGATCTTGCAGGGAAATACCTCGTTGTTTTCGCATGATGGCGCAGGGCATCGGGTGACGCTGAACAAGAGTTCCCCGATAGACACCGCAAGTCTCTTGTTTCAAACCGGGTTTTCCGGCCGCGCCGAAATTGGCACGACTGGCACAGACGAGCTGGCGGTTAAAGTCTCGTCTGATGGCTTGAGCTGGGTCGATGCCCTGCGTTTTGAGGCAGGCGGCGTTGTGTCTGGCGAAGCGGTGATGCAATCGCCAACGGACACCACAGCTGGGCGTTTGATGCGGGCAGACTATGGCTATGCGCCGGGCAACCTGATTGGCAGCGTCTCGGAAATTTCGGGGGTTCCAACCGGCGCTGTGCTGGAATCTGGCGCAACCGCAAATGGTCAGTTCACGCGCCTCGCGGATGGCACGATGATCTGTAGCCACGAGGTGTCCAGCAGCAGCACCTCGGTGACAGACTGGAGCTTTCCATTTACATTCGCGCAACCGCCTCACTGCGTGGCAAGCACCGTGGCCAGCGCGCCAAGGTTCACCACCACCGGATCGCCGACCCAATCACAAGTATCCGTGGATTGCTGGGACATCACTGGTACTCGTCAGGCTGAAACAGTTCAGCTCATGGCCTTTGGCCGCTGGTTTTAGGAATTCCTGACCCCGGCCAAAGTTTCCCTCGAAACCCCTGCCCCAAGCCGATAGAACCCTCACCAAGACGAGTGAGGATGGGACGATGGCTCCGAAATTTGGCACCAGTGGACTTCGCGGATTGGTAACAGAGCTGACGGCGGATTTGGTGCGCAGCTATACGCAGGCCTTTATCGCCAGTTGTGACACTGGCGGCGCCGTGCATGTCGGGCAAGATCTGCGGCCCTCTTCACCAGAGATCGCAGGACACGTGATCGAGGCGATCCGCGACGCGGGGCTGATGGCGGTGGACTGTGGCGTCCTGCCGACACCGGCGTTGGCCTATCAATCGATGGCGCAGGGTCATGCCGCGATCATGGTCACCGGCAGCCACATTCCAGCCGATCGCAACGGGTTGAAATTCTATCTGCCAAGCGGCGAAATCAGCAAAGCCGACGAAACCGCGATCCTGTCGGCGCTTGGCACTGAACTTTCTGGTATGGAAAAAGGCGATCTATCTCAACAAGATAGCGCCACAGAGTTTGTTGCGCGCTATACATCAGCCTTTGCGCCTGATGCTCTCGCAGGGCTGCGCATTGGCGTCTATCAACACAGCTCTGTCGCGCGGGATCTGTTGGTGACGGTGCTTGACGCAATGGGGGCCACGGTCACGGAACTTGCACGGTCTGACAAATTTATTCCCGTCGATACCGAAGCCGTAGATCCCGCAACCCGTGACCTTTTGACGGGGTGGGTGCGCGAGCATGATCTGGATGCGATCGTATCAACGGATGGCGACGCCGACCGCCCAATGCTGGCAATTGCGCCCGGCGAGATCGTGCCCGGCGACGTTCTGGGAGCTTTGACAGCCGACTATCTGGGCGCTGACGTGATCTGCACGCCGGTGTCCAGCAACACGATGATCGAAGCGATGTCGGGCTTTTCGACGATCCACCGTACGAAAATCGGATCACCCTTTGTGATTGCCGCGATGGAGCACGTGCTGGCCGAAGACAGCACCGCCCGTGTCGTAGGATATGAGGCCAACGGCGGCTTTCTGCTAGGGTTTGATGCCAAGGGCCTGAGCCCCTTAATGACGCGCGACTGTATCCTGCCAATTTTGGCACCGCTAGCGCTGGCGCGGTCGCGGGGTGTTCAGGTTGCCGATTTGGTATCGGCTCTGCCACCTCGCTTTACAGCGGCAGACCGGCTGCAAGGGATCGCGACCGAAAAATCAAAGGCTTTTCTGGCCGAGATGCGTGAAAACACAGAGGCGCGACGCGCCTTTTTCGCGGGTATGCCAGGCGAGCAAAGTCTGGATCTGACCGATGGGCTGCGGGTGACATTTGCAGGCGGCGACGTGGTACACCTGCGGCCTTCGGGCAATGCTCCCGAGTTCAGATGCTATGCCGAAAGTGATAGCGCCGAGGCAGCAGTGAACTTGGTGAACACCCATCTGAGCATGCTAAAGGCGCGTTTGGGTTAACCCCGCAGCGTTTGCAAAACCTCGGCAAGGCTGGCCCGCCAGTCAGGCACTTTGATGTCAAAATCGCGAGAGATTGCAGAGCAATCCAGCCGAGAGTTCAGTGGACGTTGTGCAGGCGTCGGGTAGTCCTTCGTGGCGATGTCTGTCACTTGCGTGTTGGCCCCGGAAATCTCGAAAATCGCGCGCGCAAAGTCAGCCCAGCTTGCATTTGGCTGTCCACTGAAATGATACGTTCCGCCTGATTGCGTTCCTGCCAACTGCGGCGCAATCGCCAGCAACGCACCGGCTATATCGCGCGCAGAAGTTGGCCCCCCCACTTGATCGGCGACCACCGACAGCATCTCGCGGCTTTCGGACAGGCGCAGCATGGTTTTCACAAAGTTGCTGCCATGCGCCGAAAACACCCAAGAGGTGCGCAGGATCACATGACGCCCCCCTGCTGCGCGCACGGCCTCTTCGCCGGCCAATTTGCTGCGTCCATAGGCGTTGATTGGGCCAACCGGATCAGACGGCTGTCGTGGAAAATCCCATGCCCCGTCAAACACATAGTCCGTCGAGATGTGTAGAAACGGGATGTCTTTGGCTGCGCAAGCACGCGCCATGGCACCGGGGGCCTCTGCGTTGATGATGGTGGCCAGCGCCTCATCATCTTCGGCCTTATCAACAGCGGTATAGGCCGCGGCATTGATCACCGCGTCGGCATCGCTGGACGCAATCAGCGCTGCACAGGCGGCGGGATCAGACAGATCAGCAATGTTGCGCTCAAGGCATTGAATGTCATGTGCACCGGCCTGCTGGATCAGCTCTTGTGCGACCTGTCCGGTTTTACCGAAAACCAGAAGCTTCATGCGCCCTGCCCAAGCCGTTCGCCAACGCCATGCCGTGCCATCAAGGCTTCGAGCCAGTCTCCGTTGCTCAGGTACCACTCCACAGTTTTGCGCAATCCCTGATCGACCGTGACCGACGGGCTCCATCCCAGTTCAGTGCGCATGCGCGTGGGATCAATCGCATAGCGCAAGTCGTGGCCGGGGCGGTCTGTGACAAACATAATCTGATCAGAATATGGCGCATCAGAGGGGCGCAAGTCGTCCAGAATGCTGCAGATTTTACGCACAAGGTCGATATTCGTGGCCTCGTTTTCCCCGCCGATATTATAGCTGCGCCCCAATTCGCCCTTTTCCAGCGCCAGCAGAAGCGCGTCCGCGTGATCCTCGACATAAAGCCAGTCGCGAATGTTCTCGCCTTTGCCATAGACCGGGATCGGCTGACCGGCCAATGCATTCAAGATCACAACCGGGATCAGTTTCTCCGGGAACTGGTAGGGGCCGTAGTTGTTTGAGCAATTTGTGATAAGCACCGGCAGCCCATAGGTTTCCCCCCAGGCCCGCACCAGATGATCCGAGGCCGCTTTGGACGCCGAATAAGGGCTGTTGGGCGCATAGGGCGTATCTTCGGTAAACATACCGGTCGCACCCAGCGTGCCATAGACTTCGTCGGTTGAGACGTGGTGGAACCGGAACGTATCCGGCCGCCCCTGCGCCTCCCAATAGGCGCGCGCGGCTTCCAGCATCACATAAGTTCCGTTGACGTTGGTTTCCACGAACGCGCCGGGGCCGTCAATCGAGCGATCCACATGCGACTCCGCCGCCAGATGCATCACGACATCGGGTTTGTGGCCATTGAACGCGGCCTTGATGGCCACGGCATCGCGGATGTCGGCTTGGACAAAACTGTAAAGCGGCGACATGGCAACGGGCGCGACATTGTCCAGACAGGCCGCATAAGTCAGCGCGTCCAGATTGACGACCTCATGCCCGCGTTCCACTGCCAGTCGCACGACAGCTGATCCGATGAATCCGGCCCCGCCGGTGACTAGAATTTTCATGAAATAGTCCACTTAAAGGGAGATTTGAAATCTGCGAAATTCTGCGCGTTGGCGTCTTTGGGGCTGAGGGTCGCCCCAGATGTGTCGCCCCCCCAGTCGATCCCCAGATCCGGATCATCAAACCGCACGGCACCATCGCATTCAGGGCTGTAGTAGGCATTACATTTGTATTGGATTTCCGTATCAGGCTGCAGCGTGATAAAGCCATGCAGGAAGCCTTCGGGGATCAACAGCTGGCGACCGTTCTCGGCAGAGAGTTCCTCGGTGATCCAATGCCCATAGGTGGGGCTGCCGACGCGAATGTCTACGGCGACATCCAGCAAAGCGCCACGCCCGCAGCGCACCAGTTTTGCTTGCGCATGTGGCGGGGACTGAAAGTGCAGCCCACGGACGGTTCCGGCATGGGCAGACAGGCTTTGATTGTCCTGCACAAAATCATAGTCGAGCCCCTGCTCGGCCATGCGCGCCTTATTCCATGTCTCGCAGAAATAACCACGGTCATCGCCGTGGCGTTTGGGCGTCAAAACAAGAACGCCCTCAAGTTTGGTCTTGGAAATGTCCAGCACGCGCCGCCCTCGTTGTTTTTCGCAATTTAGGCAATGCGCGTGCTGAAGAACAGTTCGTTTTGCTTACCGGCCGCGGATTCTTGGATCCAAGGCATCCCGCAAGCCATCCCCAAGATAGTTCACAGACAGAACCGTCAGGGAAATCGCGATTCCGGGCAGCATAACCCGCTCGGGGAAGGCCTCCATCCGCGACACAGCATCCGCCAGCAGCTTGCCCCAGGTCGGGAAGTCCGACGGGAAGCCGACGCCCAGGAAGGACAAGGCGGATTCCGTGATGATCGCAGCCGCCAGCCCCAATGTCGCCGACACCATGATCGGAGAGATCACGTTGGGCAACAAATGACGTCGGATGATCGCACTAGAGGAGGTGCCGATTGACCGGGCCGCCAGCACAAACTCGCGTTCTTTCAAGGCCAGGACTTCGCCGCGCACGATCCGCGCGGTCTGCATCCACGAGGTGATCCCGATGATGCCGACGATCATGATGAACCTGCCACCCTCGGGACCAAACCGGCTGACCAAAGGCTGTCGGAACAGCGTTACAGCCACCAGAGTGATGGGCAAGATCGGCAGCGACAGAACCAGATCGGTAAAGCGCATCAGCAGACCATCCGCACGACGGAAGAAACCTGCGGTGACACCAACGAAGGTGCCGATCACCATCGTCAATGCCATGGCAAGCCAGCCGACCGCCATCGACACGCGACCGCCTTCCAGCAGGTTGGCCAGAATGTCCCGGCCCAGCTGATCGGTGCCGAAGGGATGGTTCCAGCCAACTTTGGCGTCTCCGTCCCAGATCGCGACATAGATAGGACGCATGTCCTTGGCGCGGATGTCCAGTTTCTGCGCATCGATGGTCCAGATGTAAGGACCGACAATCACCGCCAGCGTGATGAACAGCAGAAATCCACCGCCCCAGACCGCGCCTTTGTGTTTGCGGAACTGGTGCCAGACGTCTTTCCACTGGCTGGTTGGCGGCTGGTTAGGCTCTTTGTCCTGCAGCGCGCCGTA
Organism: Cognatishimia sp.; assembly: GCF_964229375.1. Lineage (GTDB taxonomy): Bacteria > Pseudomonadota > Alphaproteobacteria > Rhodobacterales > Rhodobacteraceae > Cognatishimia. The sequence goes on along the minus strand of NZ_CAXREH010000212.1, from coordinate 16,356 downwards.
GGTTTCGTCAGAGGTATCAGTCATAGCGGATCCTCGGGTCTAGTACGCCGTAGAGCACGTCAGCAATGATATTGAAGACGACGATCAGGATGGCGAAGATAAAGGTCAGGGTCATGACCATTGGAAGGTCATTGGCAAAAAGCGCCGTGATCAAAAGCTGGCCAATGCCGTTCACTTTGAAGATCACCTCGGTGATGATCGCGCCGCCAAAGATCTGAGGCACGTTCAACGCAATCACGGTCACAACTGGGATCATCGAGTTGCGAACCACATGGGCCAGAACCACGGTACGTTCCCGCAGCCCCTTGGCCCGCGCCGTGCGCACATAATCCTGATTGAGGTTGTCCAGCGTTGACGCCCGCATAAAGCGGTTCAGCTGTGCGGTGATCTGCAAGGCCAGAACCATGACCGGCAAGACCATCTGTTTGAGCTGTATGACAAAACTCTCCCAGTCGATCACTTTGTGCACCGTATTATAGACCGACGGCAGCCATTCAAGCTGCACCGCGAAGATCACAATCAACAGCGGGCCGGTAAAGAATGGCGGGATCGAAAAGCCGATCATCGATATAAAGGTGCCGACGTTGTCAAAGACGGAATACTGTTTGTAGGCCGAGTAGATCCCGATCGGCAAAGCGATCAAGATCGCCACCACATAAGCAGTGCCCACTACCCAAAGTGTCTGAGGGATCCGCTGAACCACGATATCCATCACCGGAGAGCGTGTCTGCCAAGAGATCACCCGCAGTTTGCCTTCGGCAAGCCCGGTGCCAAAATAGTAATCGATCAGAACCTGAGGTTCGACCCAGAACATCTGTACCAGCCACTTGTAGTATTGAACATGAACAGGCTGACCCAGTCCCAGCGCCTCGCGCATCTTTTGTTTGACTTCGGGGGGGACGGTCAGAGGAACCTGGGCCATCGGGTCACCAGGGGCCAACTGCAAAAGCAGGAAAATCGCCAGGCTGATAAAGATCAGCGTTGGTACGGCCAGAACCAAGCGGCGAATGGTATAGGTCAGCATACGCTTCCCCTTACGCAAGCATTATTTCTATTGGGTACGTTTCTGACAAAAGATCCGCGAGGCACAAGGATGTGCGCCTCGCGGGTGTGTCAGATCAAGTCTAGATTACTTGATGCGGTACCAGTCGGCCACATTCCACAGCTCGCTGTCCCAAACGTTCAGGACAACACCACCGAGGGAGTTTGCGTGAGCAGATACACGACCACGCTGCACCAGTGGAATCATGCCACCGTTTGCAACAAACATGTCGTTCAGCTCTTTGCCGATTTTCGCGCGCTCGTCGATACCAGCAGTCGTGGTCAGCTGAGCGTGCAGTTCGTCGTATGCTGGCATACAGAAGCGAGAAATGTTCTCACCCTGCCACTGGGACTCAGGCTTTGGCGCCTTGTCGCAGAGACCGTTGCCCAGATAGGCTTGTGGGTCTGTGCCGTTGAAGGTGTTCGCATACATCTGAACGTCCGCGTAGAACTTCTGGAAGGTGTCAGGAGAACCTGGGTCACCACCGAAGAAGACGGACGCGTTGATGTTGCGCAGCTCGGTTTCGATACCGATCTCGGCCCACCATGCTTTGATCAGGGCTTGGAAGTCCTGACGAACAGCGTTGGTAGATGTCTGATACAGGATGCTCAGAGGCACACCGTCTTTTTCACGCACGCCGTCGCCATCGGTATCAACGATACCTGCTGCATCCAGCATTGCGTTTGCGCCTGCGATGTCTTGGGTGTCACAGGTGAAGGTGTCAGAGTTGAACGCCGCTGGCGCTGGAACCCAGTTACAGGTCACGTTGCCTGCGGTGCCGTAGCCAACTTCAACCAGAAGTGGGCGGTCAAGCGCCATGGACATCGCTTTGTAAACCGCTGGATCGCGCAGGAATGGGTGTGGTTCTGCAGCTGTAGAACGCACGCCTTCTGCCAGATCAGGCGATGGGTTGGTTTGGTTCAGCATCAGACGCTCGACCAGAGGACCAAAGCCCGCAACCGGAGTACCTTTGCCGCCTTCTGCCATCTTCGCGATCACATCAGGTGCCAGCTGAAGGTTCCAGCCATAGTCGAATTCGCCGGTTTCCATGACCGCACGACCAGAATCTTCTGCAGAGCCACCACCTTTAAAGGTCACAGACGCGAAGGCTGGTTTCTTAGGATCACGGTAGTTCGGGTTCGCTTCCATTGTGATCACGTCGTTCGGACGGAACTCGGTGACAACAAATGGGCCAGTGCCGATTGGACCAAAGTTCGCATCGGTACATTCAGGCGCCTTGGCACCCAGACAATCTGCGAACTGCGCCGCTTGGATGATGGGGCTTTCGCCGCCAACAAACGGGCCATATGGGTTTGGTGTTGGTGCAGCAAAGTTGACAACAACGGTGGTCGCGTCTGGGGTCTCGACCGAAGACACGCCCTCAAACTTGGTCACCTGCGCACAGCCACCTTCAGGGTGGGTACAATAGTCATATGTGAACTTCACGTCGGCAGATGTGAAATCCGAGCCGTCGGACCATTTCAGGCCAGGCGTGATGTTCCAAGTGATGGAGGTCAGGTCAGAAGACACACCGCCATTGGACGTGGTTGGGATTTCTGTCACCAGCCAAGGGACCAACTGGCCGTCTTGGTTATAACGCGCCAGAGGCTCGATGATCATGGAAGCGGATTCGACATCCTTGGTACCGCCAGACAGGAACGGGTTCAGGATGGAAGGCGCTTGCCAATAGATGATGCTGACGTTGCCGTCGCTTCCGCGTTCAGCAAAGGCAGCTGGCGCAAATGCTGTTGCAGCAATTGCTCCCATTAACAGGGTCTTAATTTTCATATCATACTCCTAGTTGGACACATGTGAGTGCCGGTTGGGATGTCTCTCCATGGAACATCTCCGTGCAATCCCCGAGATAGATCAAACGCTGCTATTAACATTCGCTAAGAACTATTACCCCTCAAGTTGCAGGGTTATCGAACCACAAACTGAAAAAATTGCAAGCTCTGCGAAAAAAAACATACTCGATTTCCTATAGACTTAGGAGATTTTCCCGACCGGAACACGGAATACCCTACTCCACAGGAAAAGCTTGTTTCCCACGGCGCTGAAATTTTGGACATTTATTGCAACTTGGCGCGAAAATAAGTCAGATAATTCCGCGCACACCTAACGCCGTAAGGTCATATACGAAGGTGTAGTGCATCGTTTGACACTTTGACGAATTGAAGCGTAGCCTAATGCAAAGCGACGCGGGACAACTCTAAGGGGGTGCGTGTCTTGGCGCCGCTATAGCATCCAAAGGGTGTCCACGTTTCTTGGCAAACTTGGAAACAGGTCGGTCAACGTGATGTTTTGAGTGAGGGAACATAATGCTTGATGTGCAAGACTCCGCGCCAATTGCGCAGATCGAAAATCTGCGTGTGGAGTTTCAAACCAAAGACGGCCCGGTGGTGGGCGTCGAAGATGTGTCTTTTGAAATCAATCCCGGAGAGACCGTCTGCGTCGTTGGAGAATCAGGTTCAGGAAAATCCGTATCCTCACTGTCGCTGATGCGGCTGGTGGAATTTGGCGGCGGCGAAATTGCCGGCGGCCGCCTGATTTTTGACCGCAAGGAATCGGGCGAGATGGATTTGTCCAAGGCGCCGCAGGATTTGATGCGCTCGATCCGGGGCAACGAGATCGGCATGATCTTCCAAGAGCCGATGACGGCGCTGAATCCCGTTTTCACGGTCGGTCGTCAGTTGACCGAAGGGTTGCGTTTGCACAAAGGGCTCTCCAAGGCTGATGCGGAAACCCGGGCACTCGAGCTGTTGCGACAGGTTCGCATTCCGGAACCGGAACGTCGTCTGTCCCAATACCCGCATGAATTGTCGGGCGGGATGCGTCAGCGGGTCGTGATCGCGATGGCGCTGGCCTGCGAACCGCGCCTGTTGATCGCGGACGAGCCGACCACGGCGCTGGATGTGACCATTCAGGCCGAGATACTGGCCCTTATGGACCGCCTGAAACGCGAAACCGGCACGGCGGTGATGTTCATCACCCACGATATGGCTGTGGTGGCGCAAATGGCAGACCGCGTGGTGGTTATGTTCCGGGGCAACAAGGTCGAAGAAGGCCCCGTCGCCGAAATTTTTGAAAACCCGCAACACCCTTATACCAAAGCCCTTTTGGCCGCCGTCCCCAAGCTTGGCGAGATGCGCGAGAAGGCCAATCCGGAACCCATGAAACTGTTGGGCCGCGAGCAAGGGAAAATCGAACCTATCGTGGGCACCCAAGAGCCGTTGTTGAAGGTGGAAAACCTGACGACGCGCTTTGCGGTCAAAGGCGGTTTCTTTCGCCGCACCGTTGCCAACGTGCATGCGGTCGAAGACGTCAGCTTTACCCTGAACAAAGGGCAGACCCTGTCACTGGTCGGAGAATCCGGCTGTGGCAAGTCAACCGCGGGCCGCTCGATTCTGCGGCTGGTCGAGCCGATGGCGGGTAAAGTCTCGCTCGGCGATACTGACATTATGGCGTTGAACCCCAGCGAGCTGCGCGACATGCGGCGCGACATGCAGATGATCTTTCAGGATCCCTTTGCCAGCCTAAATCCGCAGATGCAGCTGGCCGAGCAAGTGGCCGAACCGATCCACAATTTCGGAACCCTCAAGGGGGCTGACATCAGTGATCGTGTGTCGATGCTCTTTGACCGAGTGGAACTGCCGCGCAGCTTTATGCGCCGCTTCCCGCACGAACTGTCCGGCGGCCAGCGGCAACGCGTGGCGATTGCGCGCGCGCTAGCGTTGAACCCGAAACTTATCGTTGCGGACGAAGCGGTTTCGGCGCTGGACGTGTCGGTTCAGGCGCAGGTGTTGAACCTGATGATGGAGCTTCAGGCGGAACTGGGCGTGAGCTATCTGTTCATTTCCCATGACATGGCCGTCGTTGAACGGGTCAGCCATCAGGTTGGCGTCATGTATCTGGGCCGCATCGTGGAAATTGGATCGCGGGCGCAGGTGTTTGAGAACCCACAACACGCCTATACCCGCGCCTTGATGAAGGCGGTTCCGATCGCGGACCCTCGTCAGCGCAAAGAGGAAAAAGACTTGAATTTCAAGCCGATCCCCTCGCCTATTCATCCGATTGGCCACACGCCAGAGCCTTCCAAATATGACGAAGTGGACCCGGGCCACTTTGTTCTGACCACCGACAGCGGCTATTGATCCGCGCTTCCGCCCGCCCAGATTTACGAGGACTAGAACATGCCAGTTAAGAACCGCTTTGCAGAACTGCACGATGATATCACCGCATGGCGACGCGATATCCACGCACATCCAGAAATTCTGTTTGAAACGCACCGCACATCCGCCTTGGTCGCGGAAAAACTGCGTGCTTTTGGCTGTGACGAAGTGGTCGAAGGGATCGGGCGCACCGGCGTTGTTGGCGTGATCAAAGGCCGGACCGACAGCGGCAAAGTTGTGGGGCTGCGCGCGGATATGGACGCCCTGCCCATTCATGAGGCAACCGGACTTGAGTATGCCTCGACCAACGAAGGTGCGATGCATGCCTGTGGCCACGACGGCCATACTGCAATGCTGCTGGGGGCTGCGCAATATCTGGCCGAGACTCGGAACTTTGATGGCACCGCTGTGGTGATCTTTCAGCCAGCCGAAGAAGGCGGCGGCGGCGGTCGCGAGATGTGCGAAGACGGCATGATGGATCGCTGGAATATCCAAGAGGTCTATGGGATGCACAACTGGCCCGGCCGCCCTGCTGGATCGTTTGCCATTCGCCCCGGCGCGTTTTTTGCCGCAGCAGACCAGTTTGAAGTGGTTTTTGAAGGCAAAGGTGGCCACGCCGCCAAGCCGCATGAAACCATCGACACCACTTTGATGACCGCGCAAGCGATCGTCGCGCTGCAATCCATCGCCAGCCGCAACGCGGATCCGGTAGAGCAGATGGTTGTGTCGGTGACCGGCATTCAAACGCCTACGATGCCCTTCAACGTGATCGCGCAAACCGTCACAATTCGCGGCACCGCGCGCACATTGTCCAATGAAAACAGAGATCTGGCCGAAAAGCGGATCACAGAAATCTGTCAGGGCGTTGCGGCCACCTTTGGCGGCGTTGCGCATGTGAATTACATGCGCGGCTATCCTGTGATGGCGAACCATGAAACCGAAACACAGCACGCCATCAAAGCAGCCACCGATGTGTCTGGCGCCTGTGATGACGCGCCGCTGGTCATGGGCGGCGAAGACTTTGCCTTTATGCTGGAAGAGCGCCCTGGCGCCTATATCCTGATGGGCAATGGCGACACGGCGGCGGTGCACCACCCTGAATATAACTTCAACGACGACGTTATTCCGATGGGCTGCAGCTGGTTTGCCGAGATGATCGAACAGCGGATGCCTATCGCAAGCTAGGCTGTTTTAGACATGCAAAAGGCGCGCCCATGTTTGGCGCGCCTTTTTTGTTGAACCCGAGCGTTTACTGCGTCCAGAGTTCCGTTTCGGGATGGAACTGCGACCACGCGAACCAAAAGGCCTGATGGCTGCCAAGGTCAGAGCCATCCACATCCACTGCGCGGATGCCGCCTGCGTCCAGTTTCAGGCGTACGTTTTCAAAAGCAATCTCTTCGCCTGCCTGAAGCGCAAGGAACGCGGTTGCACGTTGAAACGCTACGGGTTTTCCTGAGGCCGTGGTGACGCCGATAATGTCTTCGTGCACCGGCAGACGAGGATCAACGTCGCCGACCGGGAAGATCGGGCCGTCTTTGTCGCGGTTGTTGCGGAAGTCAAAATCGCGACCCAGCGCCAGTTCTTCGACAAGAACGGTGGTCTCTGGGTGCTGCGCTTTCCACGTGCCCCAGTCCGTCGTGATGACGGTTGCCTGTTTAAGCTTCACACCCTTTTCGGCCAAAGGCCCGGTGACGGCGTGACCGAGGAAAGTATCAAAAATCGAATAGGTATTGTGGTCATACATGACTTTGTTTGACCGGATCAAAAGGCCTGAGGTTCTCAGAACCGGACGCTCGACACCCGCAGGTACATCATCGGTAAAATAAGCCTGCATCGCACCACACAAGGTACAATAGGGAATACCCAGTTGGCGGCCGCCCAGCGTATCATTCACCATTTCGCGCACTTCCATAATGCGGCGCGGATAGGCGCGGTATTCGCCGTTGACCTCGATGCCAAAGACAATGTCGCTGTCATCCAGCCACGTGGCCTCTTCAGCGGTGCTGACGGCGGGATCATCGGCAGCCGGAATGCAGTTGGTGCAGAGTTCTTCTAGACCGAAGGGTCTGTCATCGATCAGCACTCCGCCCCAGGAAACCAAACGCCAGTCAATCTCGCCCTCAACAAAGATGCGATCCCAACCGGGTACAAAGCGGGTGAAAATCGCCCGTTTTTCATTCAGATAGCCCGGATACGACGGCACATCCCATGCAATCAGGTGATTGGTGATGGCGTTCCAGCGATCAAAATCCTGATAGGAAATCCCCAGCAACTTGCCCGCGGTTTCAGACAAAGCGTTGTGGAATTCCAGCCGCCAGGTAAAGCGCATCATATCGGCGATGGTCCAGGCGACGCGCGGGTCACCAGCCTCGGCGATCACATCAAGCGCTGCGCTTTGCGCCTCGCCCCAACGCCCGTTTTCAAGGCTTTCGACAAAGACGACACGCACGGCCTCTTGCAGCTCGGGCGTCAGATCGCCAGTTGGAATTGCGGGCGGTTCGCCAAATTGCTCGATGGCATAATCCGAGACAGAGTCTTGGGCCAGCAACGCAGATGACACCGACGAAAGCGCCAGGGCACTGGCCAGGATTGACGCGGTGAGACGAGTGAATTTCATAGGTCTTCCCCAGAGGTTGTTTGATCGGAGCATCCACAAAAACCGATCACGGGGCCAATCACGTTTGCCTCAACAAGCAGTGACGGTCTTGAAACACGCGCCAGCCATGGACCTTTGCGTGCCAATCACGCATGGTCCCCCAAACGTCACGAACATGCACTAAGGAGCACAGGCGTGCTGGATATTTTCACCATTGTTGCGCCGGTCTTTTTGGTGGTCGGTGCGGGCTATGTCGCGGTTTGGCGCAGGCTGTTTTCCGATGCCGCCGTTGACGGGTTGATGGTGTTCTCCCAAAAATTCGCAATCCCCTGCCTGTTGTTTACGGCAATGGCGCAGCTGGATTTGGCGGTGGCCTTCGATCCCATGTTACTGCTGTCGTACTACCTTAGCGCCATTGGTTGCTTTGCGATTGGCATCTTTGGCGCGCGTGTGCTGTTTGAGCGCCCTTGGCCTGACTGCGTTGCCATCGGGTTCGCGGCCATGTTCGCCAATACAGTTCTGCTTGGCCTGCCGATCACGGAACGCGCCTATGGGTTGGACGCTTTGCAATCCAACTTCACCATCATCGCCCTGAACGCGGCCACCTGCTATTTCATCGGCATCTCCACCATGGAGTTCGTGCGTGCCAAAGCGCGTGGGCGCGCATTGGTGGCGGTTGTCGCCAACGCGATGTTTCGCAACTCGCTGATGATCGCGATTGCGCTGGGGCTGGTGGTCAACCTCAGTGGTGTGCCCATTCCAACGATCGCGCGGGACGCATTGGACCTGATGGTCCGCGCCGCATTGCCGGCGGCTTTGTTTGGGTTGGGCGGTGTTCTGTTTCGCTATAAGCCCGAAGGCGACCTTAAAACGATCCTGTTTCTGTGCGCCCTGTCCCTGATCGTACAACCGGCCTTTGCCTTTGGATTAACAAGCCTCGCCCATCTGGATGTGGCGCAAACGCGATCAGTGGTAGTGACCGCCGCAATGGCACCGGGCATCAATGCCTATCTGTTTGCCGACATGTATGGCGTGGGGCGATGCGTGATTGCGTCGACGGTGCTGGTTGGGACAGCCCTGACGGTTCTGACCGCCTCGCTCTGGGTGCTGTTTTTGCCTTAAAGAGTAGCCACTTACATGCGCCCTGCCCGCGCGACGGCCTTAGCGTGACATTGCCGATTGAATGGCGGATTCGATCTCGGCCCGGCGGAACGGCTTTTGGATAAAGCGAATAGCGCCGCTGATTTCGCCAATCGCTTTGGTCATCTCTAGGGAAATCTCGCCGCCGCCGCCTGATACGATGATGACCGAAGCACTTGGTGTTTCCTTAGAGATCAGATCCAGCAGCGGCACAATCGATGCCCCATGCAGCCAGAAATCAGCAAGGATAATGTCGAATTCCGCGTCACTGAGGATGGCCTCGCGTGCCAGATCAAGCGACGCGGCGGTTGTGACCTCGTGCCCTAATGTCAAAATGATCTTCCTGAACGTCTCGAGAACATTCAAATCATCTTCGACAATTAAAACACTTGGCATCGTACTAATCACTCACTTGGGTATTGCTCAGGGCAAGGTTCCGCACAGACTCGCGAAAGCGCACGCGTTCGTCTTCTGGCAACTGGCCGACCTTTTGGGCAATCGTCAGAACAGGATCATTCCGCAGAGCATCGCGGCCCGCATCCGTCAGGGAAATAATATGGCTTCTGGCATCACTCGGGCTTTTGGACTGTTTGACCAGTTTTTTGTCCGACAGAGTGGCGATAGAGCGCACAACGGGTGCATGGGTAATCCCCAGAAAGCTGGTCAGCCATCTGACAGTGCACCGCTCTGACGGGGTGTTTTCCAGATAGCGCAGGATCGACCATTGCAACGGTTGAATATCTTTGGATTGAATATGCGCATAAACCTCACGGATCATCTTTTCCATGAGCAGTACAGAGGCGAAGTCCTTGCGTCGCTCGGCGTCCTCGTTAACTGGCGTCTGAAGTGTCATCGGTAAGGCATTGCTGTTTCCCGCACAAGCCTGACCGACTCCACCGAAAAAGTCCATCTCTAGATGTGGGCCTGTTTCGATTAGTTGCTGTGCAAGGAAGGACATCTCTGGCGTCAGTTTCAAACGTGAGTTTGTCAAATTTTAGTACCCTGGTCTAATGCGTTGCCCGCCCGATCTGCGTCGTTATCAAGCGGTAACAGGCGGACGTTGCGTCCTCTGCAATTGGTTGGAAAAGGACGAACATCCTGCTTCCTTTGTAAAACTGATACTCATTAACCGAAGGGTGATGGGGCTTTAGGCGCTGATCCAACCTGCAAAATCTGTGAAGAGACCTGGGGGTGCGCGTAGTGCCAGGGAGGTCGCGCGATCTCTACTACCTATTGCATGGCGTGGTTCAGCGCCTGCCCGCTTAACGTCTGTTGCCAGTGCTAAGCCAGTTCAAAAGAACTCGTTTCAACCTCATTTCCCGCGTGTATTTTCATGCACCGCCACACGAGATATTCATAAGTGTGCATTTAATGTGCTAGTAGCACTCAATATGCACCTATGTCAACATTTAACCAACAAAAGGTCATCACATGTCGATCTTAAGTCGCTAGGGCGCTGGCAATCTCACGCAGAAGGTCAGTCTTGCGGAACGGCTTTTGCAAAAGCTGCACACCGCGATCAAGCCGACCGTGGTGAATAATCGCGTTCTCGGTATAGCCGGACATGAAAATAATCGGCAGCAACGGCCTGACCTCGGCCACTTTGTCCGCCAGGACTTTGCCGTTCATTGATCCTGGAAGAACCACGTCGGTCAGCAACAGATCCACCGCGCTGAATTCAAGACGACGCAAGGCGCTTTCGGCATCCGGCGCGGTCAGAACATTAAAGCCCTCGGACTCCAATTGCATCTGCACGGTCTGGCGGATTTGGTCGTCGTCTTCGACCACAAAGATGGTTTTGCCCTGCTTGGAGTCACCCGCACCGCCGCTCAGTGGTCTGGGGGCATCGTCGATCTCGGCGTTGGAGCGTGGCAGATAGATTTTCACGACAGTGCCATTTTCCGGCTCGCTATAAATCTTAATGTGCCCTTCGGACTGCTTCACGAACCCATGCGCCATCGCCAGACCAAGACCTGTCCCGGCGGCCACATCCTTCGTTGTGAAAAACGGCTCAAACACCTTTTCAACAACGCTTTTTTCCATCCCCTTGCCCGTATCGCTACAGGCAATGCAAACATATTGTCCCCGATCGATTTCGGCCGCCTCGGCATAGTGGTCATCGACCCGCGCATTCAACGCCTCGATCGTCAGTTTGCCGCCATCAGGCATGGCGTCGCGGGCGTTGGTGGCAATGTTGATCAGCACGTTGTCCAACTGATTGCGGTCAACTTCGATAGGCCAGACGCCGGCATCACAGACCAGCTCGACTTGGATTTGCTCGCCGAGCAACGAGCGCAGCATCGGAACCAGTTCGCGCAGCACAACGCCCGGGCAACACACCGCCGGTGATAGCGGCTGTTTGCGGGCAAAGGCCAGCAGACGGTGGGTCAGTCGCGCACCGCTTTCCGCCGCAGACATCGAGGTGTCGATCAAGCGTTTGTCTGGCTCTGCAGTCAGGGAATCCCTCAGCAGTTCCAGATTGCCCACAATCACCGTCAGCACATTGTTAAAATCATGCGCGACTCCGCCGGTCAGACGGCCCAGCGCATCCAGCTTTGACGCCTGGCGCAGTTGCTCTTGCGTATCCCGCTCTGCCGTTACGTCCCGCAGAGTGGCGCAGATGTCACCGTCAGGCAGCGGATAACGGCGGATTTGCAGAAGCCGCCCATCTGACGCGGTCAGGATTTCTTCGGCCGTCTCCTGCCCCGTGTCCCGCATATGCGCGTCTACGATATCGTCCACCAGGCCATAACCAAAGGCGCCTGACAGCGCGAGCTGGCGATAGAACTCACGCAAGGACAACCCGGGCGTTAAGTCGATCTTGGCAAATTCTAAAAGAGATTCAAAAGCCTGGTTTACCGTGTTGAGACGCGCATCTGCATTGAACACTGCAATGCCAAATTCCATCGAGTCAAAAACCGCGCGAAGCTCTTTGCCGCTCGCATTGTCCGGACCACCTGCGTGTTCGCTCATCTTGTTGGTTCTCTTTCGCTACGACGTCCAATGGTTCCGTGACTAGACGTCCCCGGCCTTGGCCCAAACCCAAGCATCTTCCAAATTGCGGAAAACGGCAACATGCCTCCAAAAGTCAGTCGCGTAGCTTTCGTACATGCGCAACATACCGAAACTGATGTCGGTATTGCCCACCAACGCGACCCGCAGATCCCGATTGATGGCGGCGTTGGTTGCATCCTCTGTGCGCAGGACTTTCATCTGCTCGGAATCAAGCAGCATCTCGGTTGCGTTGTCAAAAAACCAAATGTGAAATTTGCGATGCTTAAAATCTTCGCAGTCGATCACAATGCGGCGGGCCTCTACGATTTCCTCATAGGTCACAACGCCGGAAAAGCGCAGCACTGCATGGTCTCTGTCAAAGTCGATTGAGTTTATCAAATTGTATGACCCCTGGATCAACCGTCCCTGTTTATCGGTTGAAATATAAAGCGTTGTCCCGCTTGTGGAAAGGAAAGAGTGTGTTGACGCTGCGCCTGAAGCTTATTCTACGCGAAGACTTGCGGACTTCAGACCCGCGTTTTTCGCGCAGTCTAGGCGTATTCACGCGCCGCCTGAAACGGGACGCCGTTCTTGATGTGACGCTCAATCAGCTTTTTCATCCGCTTGTTTGGCGGCACCAACCGTGCAAGTGCGCTGTTGTCACCCAAATCTTTCGCCTCGATTTCCGCGGCTTGCTGGGCGGTAAAAATCGACCTTGCCTCTGGCCCCAGCAGAAGCGACTCTGCCTCGGCCCCGTTGGCCCAGATGACAGCATGGGATTCAAGCAGGATATGGTAATAGGTGATGCCATTGGTCGGGGTGAATGCCTCAATCCCCTTGGCCTCAAGCAAAAGCTTGGCAGGAACAAGCACCTCTGCCTCTTCAAACATGCGGTAGACCACGCTGGAGCGCACCAACAAGCGGTGCTGAGGTGACACAAAGAGGTCTTCATTGGGCATCGATGGTCCAAGACTGCCGCGCGAGACTTTGATGGGAAGCAACTCGGGCTTCGTATCAAGCTCGAACTTAGACAGCTTTCGCTTGCCGACCCAAAGCACGTTTTGCGCAGCCCCGCCCAAGGTTTGCACCGAGTCGCCGGGCTGAATGGTCTGAACGAGCATTTCGGTGCCATCAGACATGCGGATTGTGGTGTCCTCAGCAAAACAGGGCAGCTCGAATTGATTGGCCAGAACGGTTATGGTGCCGCGCTGAATGCCGGTGTCGTCTACAACTACAAAGCCGTTGTAATACGCCTGCGGTGTCTCGCCCGCCAAAGGCGTCGACGTGGTTTGCACAATCTCCCACCCAGAAGGCAGATTGATGTCGACGGTTTACAGTTCGCCATCGCCGAAGCTTGACTGAATGGCAATGGTCCCGCTGAACCCTTCGCCAATGTTCACAACGACTATGTCATCCGTCGAGTTACCGCCCACATTGACGCTGAATGCGCCAGGGTTATCCGCGTTTAGCGTATGAATAGCCATTTGTCATACTCACTTTAGTCGGCCCTCACCGAAGTACAGACCGAAAGCTCTCCTTAGGGTAGTGCGAAACTTACTACCTTGCATACTCAGAAAAACGCGTCGGCGATAAAACGGCCTTTGCCCCGCTTGCATCGCAAGCCACCGCCTTGGGACAAAGATCCGAACAACGCGCAAAGCCTGCGCACGCCTGTTTGCCCCATAAGTATTACAATACATATAAAAGTGCCACTAGCACAAATACTTCTTTGTTAAATATTTCAATATCTTACCTCACACATACAACCTAAAGGTCTGCGCTTGTGAGAAATCTCGCCACTTCAATCAACTTTTTTGCATATCCCTCATGCTCTGAAACGCCTGTTTCGTTGCGTTTTTTCGCCCCACAACTCTAGGAAAACAAGGCATCTGCGACTACCTAAAGCTCAATTCTGCCGAGGGGTTCGGCAACTCTACAATAAAATTGAGGGCTTTGTGCAATGTCGCGAGATTCAGGACCTGATCTACGAGGGTCGTTGACGTTCAATTCAGACAAGGGGGCGGGTCGCTCCAAATGGCTGGCTATTTTGCTGGCGCTTTTGCTTGTTGGCTGGATGGGCAGCGGGTTTGTGATTCAACCCGAAGATGAACAGGCCGATGTCGCAGACACAGAGATCAAACCCGTCGCCGTCGAAGTTCTGAACTCGCGGGCAGACGATGTGCAATTGGTTCTGACCGCCGAAGGGCAGTCGATCCCTGACCGCTCAACAGAGATCCCGGCCAAGGCCTCTGGGCAGGTGCTGTCTGTAAGCGTCGAGCGCGGCGAACTGGTAGAAATGGGTCAGGAAATCGGGCGCATCGACAGTGAAACGATCGAAGCCCAACTGGTGCAGGCCGAAGCACAGCTGGAACAGGCCTCTACCGATCTGGACCGTGTGATCGCCCTGTTGGATCAGGGGATTACAACCGAACGCCAGGCCATTCAGGCGCGCGCCTCTAAAGCGGCGGCAGAGGCACTAGTTACGCAGATACAGGAACAGCTCGACAATACGATCATTCGCGTGCCCTTCTCGGGACGCCTGAACGAGATGACGCTTGGCGAAGGTGAGTTTGTGAGCGACGGCGACACGGTAGCCGAAGTTTTGGACAATGATCCTCTGTCCGTTGTTGTTCAGGTGCCCCAGCAAGCACTTGGCCGGCTGAAGCAAGGCCAATTCGCCGAAGTCGCCTTTATCACGGGCGAAAAGCGGATGGGCACCGTGAATTTCATTGGGCGCAACGCTGACAGCCAGACCCGCACCTTCCGTGTCGAGGTCACTGTGGCCAATCCTCAAAGCGAAATGCCAGCGGGTCTTAGTGCACGCATCGCGATCCCAACCGGCAAAGCGCGTGGACACTTTATTTCACCGGCCATCCTGTCTTTGGGCGTGAACGGCGAACTGGGTGTGAAAACCGTGAATGCGGACAATGAGGTCGTTTTCAATCTGGTGTCGATCGTGCGGGCTCAGACAGATGGCATCTGGGTCACGGGGCTTGGCGAAGACGCGCGCATCATCACCGTGGGTCAGGGCTTTGTGTCCGCAGGTGACGTGGTCGAGCCCATTGAGCGGCAGGCGGCACAAATTGCGGATGCCTCGAAATGAACGCGCTGATCGACGCCGCATTCAGCCGCAGTAAGGTTGCGCAACTTATCCTGTTGTTCCTTTTGGCCATCGGGACGCTGGCCTATGTTGCCATCCCAAAAGAGAGCAACCCGGAAATCCCCATTCCGATCATGTATGTCTCAAGCGGGTTGGACGGCATTTCGCCCGAAGACGCCGAAGACGTTCTGGTCGGCCCGATGGAAACAGAATTCGCCTCGCTGACCGGACTAAAGTCGATGACAGCACACGCCAGCGAAGGACACGCATCGGTTCAATTGGAATTCGAGCCGGGCTTTGACGCGGACGCCGCGTTGGACAAGGTGCGCGAAGCCGCAGACCGTGCCGAAAGCGAGCTGCCGCAGGACGCAAGCCTGACGGTCACGGAAATCAACACGGCCCTGTTCCCCATTCTGAACGTCATTCTGTCTGGTCCCGTGCCGGAACGGACGTTGAACACATTGGTTGAAAACCTGAAGGACGACATCGAGGCGGTCGCAGGCGTTCTGGAGGTCGACGTGGGTGGCAAACGCACAGAGCTGCTTGAAGTTCTGATCGATCCCACCGTGTTTGAAACCTATAACATCACTTTTGACGAGCTGATCAATTCGATCACCCGCAACAACCAGCTGATCGCCGCTGGCGCAATTGAAAGCGAAGCCGGCCGACTGGTTCTGAAGGTGCCGGGGTTGATCGAAAACCTCGAAGACGTGATGGAGCTGCCGATCCTTGTGCGCGGCCAAACGGTTGTGACATTTGCCGATGTCGCCACGGTGCGCAGAACCTTTGTGGACCCCACCGGATTTGCGCGCATTGACGGGCAGCCAGCATTGGCGCTTGAGGTCAAAAAGCGCGTCGGCGCGAATATCATTCAAACCGTGGAAGAAGTGCGCGCCGTGATTGACACCGCACAGGCGGATTGGCCTGACAGTGTGCAGGTCAACTATACGCTGGATGAAAGCGAGCAGGTCAAATCGATGCTGTCTGACCTTGAGGCCAACGTCATTGCTGCGATCATTCTGGTTATGATCGTCGTGGTCTATGCGCTGGGTCTTCGGTCGTCCTTTCTGGTTGGACTGGCCATTCCCGGAGCCTTCCTGACGGGCGTAGCTGGCCTTTATTTCATGGGCTTCACTATGAACATCGTGGTTCTGTTCTCGTTGATCCTTGTGGTTGGTATGCTGGTGGACGGCGCGATTGTGACCGTCGAGCTTGCAGATCGGAACTTGGCCGAGGGCAAACCCGCGAAAGAGGCCTATGCGCTGGCCGCAAAGCGCATGTCCTGGCCGATTATCGCCTCGACCGCGACGAC
>NZ_CAXREH010000211.1:0-5279 GCF_964229375.1 Cognatishimia sp. | reverse complement strand
GCTGGCATGCTCTCTACCATTGTTTGCGCGGCCCTAGAGTGTTACCTGCCCCTAGCAAACGGCGCAATGGCAGACCATGACAGACACCCTCACCCTTCTCGGCATTGAGAGCAGCTGCGATGACACTTCTGCGGCCCTTGTGCGCCAGACCGGTGAGGCTGCGCCGGAAATTCTGTCGAATGTGGTCTATGGGCAAACCGAGCTGCATGCGGCCTTTGGCGGTGTCGTTCCGGAAATCGCCGCACGCGCGCATGCGGAAAAACTGGATCTTGCCGTCGAAGAGGCGCTGAAACAGGCCAACCTTGGCTTAAAAGACATCGACGCCATCGCGGTCACGGCGGGTCCGGGTCTTATTGGCGGTGTCATTTCGGGCGTGATGTGCGCAAAAGGCCTGTCTGCCGGGCTGGGTCTTCCGTTGGTCGGCGTCAATCATTTGGCGGGCCATGCGCTGACCCCAAGGCTGACCGATCAGACCCCGTTTCCCTATTTGATGCTCTTGGTAAGTGGCGGTCACTGTCAGTTTTTGATCGCGCATGATGCAGAGACCTTCACCCGGTTGGGTGGCACGATTGACGATGCCCCGGGCGAAGCCTTTGACAAAACCGCGCGGCTTTTGGGACTGGCCCAACCCGGCGGCCCCTCGGTCGAAGCCGAGGCAAAACACGGCGACCCCAAGCGGTTTGCCTTCCCCCGGCCCCTGTTGGATCGCCCCGGATGCGATCTGTCTTTCTCGGGTTTGAAAACTGCACTCTTGCGCGCGCGCGATGAAATCATCGCGCAGAAGGGCGGTCTGACACCGCAAGATCGCGCCGACCTTTGCGCGTCGTTTCAAGAGGCCGTGGCAGATGTTCTGGCCAAGAAAACCGCACGCGCGCTGGCGCTTTATCAAGACGAGATCCCCGCCACGCCAACACTGGCTGTCGCCGGTGGGGTTGCAGCAAATGCCACGATTCGAGGCAAGTTAGAGACTGTTTGCGCAGCGCAGGACGTGGCGTTTACCGCCCCTCCGTTGGCGCTTTGCACGGACAATGCGGCCATGATTGCCTATGCGGGACTTGCGCGATTTAAGGCCGGACACACAGACGATTTGTCTTTGATCGCGCGCCCACGCTGGCCGTTGGACCAAAAAGCGCCCGCCCTTCTGGGTGGCGGCAAGAAAGGGGCCAAGGCATGAATATCCTGGTTCTTGGCGCCGGTGCTTTTGGCACGTCGCTCGCACAGAGCTTTGCCAAAGGCGGCACCGATGTCACCCTGTGGGGCCGCGATGCAAACGCCATGGCCGCCCAGCGCGCCTCACGCTTGAGCAACCGTTTGGTCGACGTCAGGCTGGACGACCGCATCACATTGACCTCCGAGCTGCCTGAAACCCTACCGGATGTGGTTCTGCTTGCGGTTCCCTTGCAAACACTGCGATCCGTGCTGGCCGGCTTGGCGATCGTGAACGGCAAAACGCTTGTGGCCTGCTGCAAGGGCATCGAGCTGACAACCGGACTTGGGCCTGTTGCAATCATTCAGCAAAGCTGCCCCGATTCTGCGGCTGCGATCCTGACTGGACCCAGCTTTGCCCAAGACATCGTGATCGGATTGCCGACAGCTTTGACTCTGGCGTGCGCCGACGACGACGTGGGCCAGAACCTGCAACACAGATTAAGCGCGCCAAACCTTCGGATCTATCGCACGACCGATGTGGTGGGTGCCGAACTGGGCGGCGCCTTAAAAAACGTCATCGCGATTGCCTGCGGGGCGGCGATTGGCGCTGGCCTTGGCGAAAGCGCACGGGCCGCGCTGATGACGCGTGGTTTTGCGGAGATGAAGCGCATGGCCCACAAGCTTGGCGCAGATCGCGCGACCTTGTCGGGCCTGTCTGGGTTTGGCGACCTGTCTTTGACCTGCAGTTCGGCGCAGTCTCGCAACTATCAACTCGGCCTGTCGCTGGGGCGGGGCGAGACCTTTGACCCCACCGTCACCGTCGAAGGCGCGGCCACTGCACGCGCAACACAGCAACGCGCAGCCGCATTGGATTTGGACATGCCCATCACGGATGCAGTCGTCGGGCTGCTTGACCAGAAACTTAACCTGCGCGAGGCTATAGATCTTTTGATGGCCCGCCCCCCGAGAGAGGAATAACCATGCGATTTGCACTGATTGCCAAAGATAAGCCCGGCGCCCTTGAGGTCAGAAAGGCCAACCGCGACGCCCATGTTGCCTATCTGAAGTCCACGGATGCTGTAGAAATGGCGGGTCCGTTTCTAGACGAAAATGGCGAGATGTGCGGATCCCTGATCATTCTGGAACTGCCCGACATGGCGGCGGCCGAAGCTTGGGCTGCGCAAGATCCGTATAAAGCTGCGGATCTGTTTCAGTCGGTTGAAATCACCGCATGGAACAAGGTCATCGGCTGATGCGGTATTGGCTGTTCAAATCCGAACCCTCGACCTGGAGCTGGGACGATCAGGTCGCCAAAGGCGATCAGGGCGAGGAATGGGATGGCGTCCGCAATTATCAAGCGCGCAATTTCATGCGCGAAATGGCGTTGGGCGATCGCGGATTTTTCTATCACTCACAGAAAGAGAAATCTGTGGTCGGCATCGTCGAGGTCTGCGCCTTGGCCCATCCGGACAGCACAACCGATGATGACCGCTGGGAATGCGTAGACATCAAGGCCGTCGCACCGGTCAAAACCTCTGTGTCGCTGGATATGATCAAGGCGGATCCGCGCCTGGCTGACATGGTTCTGGTCAAGAACTCTCGCCTCTCGGTTCAGCCTGTCACTGCGGACGAATGGCAGGTGATTTGCGACCTTGCGGGCGTCTCAGCCTAGCCAGACGCACAAAATTTACGCATAGTTCCCTTACGGCAACCCCAATTCATGGAGGGACGGATGGGTTTTCTGAGTGTGATTGTAGCAGCGGTGGCTGCCTACATTTGTGGTGCGATTTGGTATATGGCCATGGCAAAGCCTTGGATGGCGGCGTCAGGTGTTGAGGTGGGCGAAGACGGCAGGCCCGCGAATTCGAAAAACCCGATGCCTTATATCGTGTCCATCGTCTGCCTGATTATCGTAGCTGGCATGATGCGCCATATGTTTGCTTTGTCAGGCATCTCTGAAGTGGGCAAAGGTTTTACCGCCGGGTTGGGCACAGGCCTGTTTCTGGCCACACCGTGGATCGCCACCAACTATACGTTTGCAGGCCGGCCCCGCGCGTTGATCGTTATTGACGGGATCTATGCGACTTTGGGCTGTACAGTTATCGGTGTGGTGTTGACCATTCTATAAAATGCGAACGGGGACGGGCCTGTTCATGACCTGTCCCCGCTCTCCCGATATCCCACACACCAAGATATGCAAATGCACTTTGGTTCCCCAGAGATCTAGTGAGTGTAGCAAGGATGATCAAATCCCAAGACATTATAAATAAAATGAAATTTGATTAAACTCTGGAGTGGGAAAGCCCGCGCAACCGCGGGCTCGGGTCTTAACCGTAGATCGCTTCTTTGCCAAAATGTTTGGTCAGCATGTAATAGACCACCGCACGGTACTTGTTGCGCTCGGAACGTCCGTAGGTGTCCATGACCGAGTTAATCGCATCCATCAGCTGTGGACCATCCGCCAGACCGAGCTTCTTGATCAGGAAGTTGTTCTTAACTGTCTCAAGCTCGCTTTCCTGAGTGGCAGCCACGGTTGACGCGTCAGCATTATAGATCGCAGGTCCGCAGCCAAGCGTTACCTTTTCCAACAGATCCATATCCGGTTCCATACCGCATTTGTTACGCAGGTCATCCGCGTATTGAGCGATCAAATCATCGCGTTTTCCCATGTTATCTCTCCCACCTGGAAACAAGAAAAAATTGTTAATGGCAGCGTTAAATAAACTGCTTACCTCAAAGCCTAGCGGCATTGCCGAATGCCACAAAGGGAAAACTTTGCGCAATTCCCCATATTTCAGGACAAAAGCGACACTTTCGGTGGCGGTTTCGGTGTGGACGCATCTTTAACCTGAACGGCAAGCTGGCCGCGTAGGGCATAGGGAGAAGTGCCATGGAACGACATTTGTCAGACGCTGACATGCAGCAATATCAGGACAACGGCTTTGTTGCAGGCTTAACCGCATTTTCCGAAGAGGACGCGGCCGAGCTTCGTAAACAGGTTGAAACTCTGGAGCAAACCCACGCCACAGGGGCGGACGGCTTCGACCTGGGCCAATTCTTTCGCGTGAACGGGCATCTGGTCATTCCGTTGTTGTCGGACGTCGCAAAAACACCCGCCATCATGGATCAGGTCGCCGCGATCCTGGGCCCTGATCTGCTGGTCTGGTCGGTCGAGCTCTTTATCAAAGAGCCCGGCACGCAATCCGTCGTCAGCTGGCATCAGGACATCACCTATTGGGGGATGGGCGAAACCGACGAAGAGCTGACGGCCTGGATCGCCCTGTCAGACGTGAGCGTCGAGGCTGGCTGCATGCGGTTCATCCCCGGCAGCCACAAAAACAAGATCGTGCCGCATGAGGATACGTTCAGCGAAGACAATCTTTTGTCCCGCGGTCAGGAAATCGCCGGGATTGACGAAAGTCAGGCACAGCACGGCCCGCTGAAGCCTGGACAGATGTCTTTTCACCACGGGCGCACCTTCCACGCGTCCTCGCCCAACAATTCCGACGACCGTCGCATTGGTCTGGCAATCCGCTATGTCACGCCGGGTGTCCACCAATCTGCGCAGGGGCGCGATTATGCAATGCTGGTGCGGGGCAAAGACTCCGAGAACGGATGGATCCACGTCGCCGGGCCAAGTCGCCTATTTGATCCCCAAGACCTTGCGCTCTATCGTGAGGTACTTACCCATCAGTCCACCACCCTGGCCGCAGGCGCGGAAGGCAGTGTAGACATGTATCAGGCAGAAGGCGCGTCATGAGCGAAGACACCACAGTTAGTTTCACCCAGATGAAGGACGGCACCAAAGAGGACTATCTTCTGCTGGCCGAGCTGGAAAAACCCTATCACGGCATGACCGCCGACCGCATTCTGGACGAACTTAAACGTCAGGGCGAAGCGACGCTGGAAGGCTATCGCATCACGCGTCTGCAACACGGGCTGCAATCCGCAACCCGCGCCGAAGCGGATGGGGCAGATATCGACTGGATCGTCGGTGCTTTGCTGCACGACATTGGCGACGGGCTTGCGCCTCAGAACCACGACCGGTTTTCAGCAGAGGTCATCCGCCCCTTTGTGCGCTGGGATGTGTCTTGGGTGGTCGAACACCACGGGATTTTCCAGATGATCTA
>NZ_CAXREH010000210.1:0-6008 GCF_964229375.1 Cognatishimia sp. | reverse complement strand
CCCAGCCAATCGCCTTCGGCTGCATCCTTGATGCCGCCGATAATGGTTTTGCGTTCGATGACCTGCGGCAGAAAGATGGTGAAGCCCCGTAAGATGAACAGAAACGCAAGCGTCACGATAAAGCTTGGCAGGCCGGTGCGCACGACGATAAAGCCGTTCAGCCAGCCGATCGCCATTGCCATGAGGAACGTCACGATGATGGCCATCCAGATCGGCCAGGCCAGTGTGACGCCAAAGATCGCGATCATCATGCCCGAAAAGCCGATCATCGAGCCTACGGAAAGGTCGAATTCTCCGGCGATCATCAGCAAGCAGGCGCCGACGGCGATGATCATGAATTGTGCCGAGACGACGCTCCAGTTCATGACGCCCTGCGCGTTGAACATGCCGCTGTCGCCGGCGAAGATGAAGAAAAGAACAAAGACGATGATCGTGCCACAGATGCCGCCAAGCTCGGGCCGGATCAGGGCTTGCCTGAGGCGCGACTGTTGCTTGACCCGTTCGTCGACACTGGGTGTGTTTGCGTCGGACATGGAAGACTCCACGAGTTAGTAATGTTTGGGGATTGTACAAAGAAAAAGGGCGGCGGAAACCGCCGCCCTTGTTAGGTGTTCGCTCTTAGCGGAATTCACCTGCGTATTGCTCGACCAGTGTCAGGCCATCTGCGGTCACAAAGCCAGGACCGGAGTTGATGTTGTTGCCTGGCAGAACACCGTAGCGGTGGTAGTTGGTCAGAACGACAACCGGCAGGTACGCCTGCAGGAACGGCTGTTGGTCGATACCCCAGTTGATCACGCCAGCTTTCAGGCCTTTGACGATTTCTTCACCCAGGTCGAAGGTGCCGAAATAGATGTCGCCCGCCATGCCGTTTTCGTCCAGCGCCAGCAGAGTTGGGTCTGCAGAGGTTGGGCCGAGGGTCAGAACCGCGTCAGTGTCTGGGTTTGCGTTCAGATACGCCAGAACACGGTTTTTGATTTCAGCAGGGTCTTGACCAGAGTCGATCATCTGGCTGCCCAGTTCGACGCCCAGACCGTCAGCGAAACCTTGGCAACGCTCGGTGGAAGATGGAGAGCTGATGTAGTGGTTTACACACAGGAAGCTGCCCACACCGTCGCCTTTGGCGCGCAGACCGGCAGCATAACCTGCATCATACTCTGGCTGGCCAACATACATCAGAGCGCCAACTTCGCGCGCCTGTTCTGGTGTGCCCGAGTTCATGATGATCACGTCAATGCCGCTGTCGACCGCTGCTTTGATCGGACCGGACAGAACGTCATAGTCAGACAGTGTGGTGATGATGCCGTTCGGGCCGCTTGCTGCTGCCTGCTCGATGATACGCGCCATATCCGCAAGGTCACCGGTGGGCGGGTTGCGATACTCGACGTCAACGCCCATTTGGTCGCCCGCCAGTGCAATGCCGTTCTTGATGGTGTTCCACCAGCTGTCGCTGTCAGGTGCGTGGCTGACCAGAATATACTTCTCGCCTTCGGCCGCCGCAGACGTTGCCGCCATGAGCGGTGCAGCAACAACCGCTGCAGCCAGTGCCAGTTTCTTGGTGAATGATGTCATGTGATCCTCCCAGATTTCACACTCGTAAATTGCACGAGCAATTTCGTATTGCTCCGACTCAACATAAGCACATCCGCTTGGTTTTTGCAACCGGTTGCAAAATGCTAAATTTGGTTTTTGGGGCTGCAGTCAATATTAAAAAGGTTTAGAACACCGTTAACGAAGCCCAAGGAAGTCTGAAATGCCCGTCACATTGAAAGAGGTTGCAGTGCGCGCAGGCGTGTCTCGATCTGCTGTTTCTCGGACGTTCACGGATGGGGCTTCGGTATCGGAAAAGATGCGCTCCAAGGTCGAGAAGGCTGCGCGCGAGCTGGGGTACAGCCCAAATGCGTTGGCCTCATCCTTGACGACGGGACGCACCAAATTGATCGGTTTGGTGTCCAACAACTTTCACAACCCGATCTTTCTGGAAGTCTTTGATCTGTTCACGCGCGGGCTGCAGGATCGCGGGCTGAGGCCGTTGCTGGTGAACCTGACGGACGAACAAGACCCTGAAAACTCGGTGCGCATGTTGCGTCAGTATTCTGTGGATGGCGTGGTCGTGGCATCCTCGACTTTGCCGCCAGAATTCGCGCTTGCGTTCCGGGACGCAGGCGTTCCCGTGGTGCATTCCTTTGGCCGGGCCTCGTCCTCGCCTAAGGTGCATGTGGTGGGTATCGACAACGTTGAAACCGGTCGCATGGCCGCAAGAGCCTTGATGGCACGTGGATACAAGCATGTGGCGTTTCTGGGCGGACCGCGAGACGCGACCTCTACGCAGGACCGTCACAAAGGCTTTGTCGAAGAGATGGCCTTGCATCCCGACGTCCGCCTGACCGAATCCTTCGCGCAGGCCTATTCGCATGAAGCAGGGCGGCGGGAAATGCTGCGACTGTTGGAAGACGCGCCCGCCGAGGGCTATTTCTGCGGCGATGACGTTCTGTCGATTGGGGTTTTGTCGGCGATTAAGGACAAGGGTCTGTCCTGTCCCGAGGACATTGGCATCATTGGCCTCAACGATATGGAAATGTCGCGCTGGGAAAACATTGATCTGACTACGATCCACCAGCCGATCCGCCAGATCGTCAATTCTTCCATCGAGCTGATGGTGGCCATGCTGGATGAGCCGGACCGCTATCCAGAGGCCCGGATCTTTCCGTGTTCAGTCGTCGAGCGCGGAACTTTGCCCGCGCTCTAGCGCTATCGTTTACCTGAAAATCGAAGGCCGGGCGTCCAGCCAGGCACCCCCTGCTTTTGCAGATTGCACTGCCGTGTGGACCGCCGCCATAGAGCGCACGCCGTCTGCGGCATTGGGCAGACCGTCGCGCGTTTCGCCGCGGATGGCGTCTGCAAGATCGCAATAGATATTCGCCACAGCCAAGGGGAACCCTTCGGGGTGCGCGATCGCGACACGACTGAGGCGCTGCGCTTCTTCGTAAAGGCCACTTTCGCCTTTTTCGATGATCTGCGTGCGTCCGCCAACCGGTGTATAGACAAGCTGGTTTGGCTGTTCAGATGCCCACCGCAGGCCGCCTGTTTCACCAAAGACCTGAATGTCAAAACCATGCTGGCGCCCGATGGCAACCGACGAAGTCCACAGACGTCCGACCGTGCCACCTTGCATGCGGAAATTCACCATGGCATCGTCTTCCAGCTCGCGGCTGGCAATGGTCGATGCAAAGTCGGCAGACAGCGTTTCCACCTCGTCGCCGCTGATAAAACTGGCCATGTGAAGCGCGTGGATGCCACAGTCGGCGAACTGCCCCGAGACACCCGCCATCGCCGGATCATAGCGCCACCGTACCCGCGGGTTGTCTGCATCCGTGGCGTCGCCGTGGTGGCCGTGGCTGAAGTTCGTGACCACAAGCCGGACCTTGCCGATCTCGCCCGCGCGCACCATTGCCCGCGCCTGCCGCACCATTGGATAGGCGGAGTAACAATAGTTCACCGCGCATATTTTGCCGGACTTTTCGGCGATTTTGACGATCTCTTCGCCTTCTTCGACAGTCATGGTCATCGGCTTTTCACACAACACATTGAAGCCCGCCTCAAGGAAGCTTTTGGTGATTTCAAAATGCGTCGCATTGGGCGTGGCCACGGTGACAAGGTCGATGCGGTCGGTGCGGTCTTTTTCGCCCGCCAGCATTTCTGTCCAGTCGCCATAGGCGCGGTCGGCTGCGATACCAAGACGTTGCGCATACTCTCGCCCGACGTCCGGGCGGTGATCCAGCGCACCAGCGGTGAATTCAAAGTGGCCATCCGCCAAGGCACCCAAACGGTGCGCCGGCCCGATCTGGCTGCCTTCTCCGCCGCCGATCATTCCCCATTTCAGCTTTGTCATGTCGCAGGCCTTTCTTAGTTAAATCCAATGGATTCAAGGTATTCTCGGTTTGTGCGCGCGTCATCAATGGGCGAGACGTCCAGTGTCGGATCGCAGTCTTGCTCGACAGTGCACCAACCCTGAAAACCCGCGTCCAGAAGGATCTGACGCACCGCAGGGAAATCGACATCGCCGTCGCCAAGGTTGCAGAAAATGCCTTGACCGCAGGCGTCATAAAACCCTGTCCGGTTGGCAATGACGTCGGCTTTGACCTTTGGATCGATGTCCTTGAAATGCATGTAAGAGATGCGATCCACATAGCGCTTCATGAAGGCGACCGGATCAAACCCTGCATAAGAGTGATGCCCCGTGTCAAAGCAGATCTTCAGGATCTTGTCGTCGACCTCGTTCAGCAGTCGTTCAAGCTCTGGCTCGAAATCCATAAAGCCCGCTGCGTGCGCGTGAATGCCTACGGTCAGGCCGTATTCCTCGGCGCCGATCCGCGCGGTCTCGGCGATGCGGTCGCGGTATGCGGCCCATTCCGCCGCGTCCATTTGCTCGGCTTCGGCGGCACGTCCTGCTGTGGGCGCGCGACGCTCAGAGATCGAGTCAATCAAGACCAGATGCTGCGCGCCATGGGCTTTCAACGCTTTGGCCGTGCGGTGGGTTGCGTCCAGCACATCTTCCCACATCGCCGGGTCGTGATAGGCGCGAAAGACAACTCCACCGATCAATTCCAGATCATGCTCGGCTAGGGCGTCGCCTAGGATCGCGGGATCTTCGGGCATGAAGCCGACAGGCCCCAGCTCAATACCCTTGTATCCCGCCTCAGCGCAGTCTTTCAGGACCGACCGCCAGGCCGGATTGCGCGGATCGTCCGCAAATTCGACGCCCCAGGAGCAGGGGGCATTGCCAATTCTGATTGTCATTGGTCTTGGTCTCCGAAACTTAGAATTCGTTGATGTTTTGCCAGGTTTCTGTGTCCGCAGATGCCATGGTGGCGGCGACGATGCGGTTCACGTCATGTCCGTCTTTGAAGGTTGGCCAGATGGCCGTGCTTGTGTCGATCGCGTGCAGGAAATCGCGCGCTTCGATAATGATCTGGTCCTGATAGCCGGTGCCGTGGCCCGGTCCCTGACAGAAGGGCAGATAGTCCGGGTGAGCGGGGCCGGTCAGGATCTTGCGAAACCCGCGCTGGGGTTCATGATCGGTCATCTTGTAAAGCCAAAGGGCGTTCTGATCTTCCTGATCAAACCGGATCGCCCCCGAGGTGCCGGTGATCTCATAGGCGTAGCCCATTTTGCGACCGGTTGCGATGCGGCTGAAATACATCGCGCCCATCGCACCATTTTCAAACCGACACATCATCTGGGCGTGGTCGTCATTGTCTACGGTTCCGCCGGGGCGCTCTTTGTGGACAGTTTCATAGGCGCCCATGACACGCGTGATGGGGCCCATCAGCGCCAGAGCTGCGTTGATCATATGAGGCGCGAGATCCCCCAAAGTGCCGTTGGCCATGCCGGTTGTACGCCAGCTGGCAGGGCTGCGCGGGTCGGCATAAAAGTCTTCGGTGTGCTCACCGCGAAACCAAGTGATGTCGCCGATTTCGCCGTCTGGTATAAGTTTGCGCGCATATTGGCTGGCGGGGGTGCGGATATAGTTGAACCCAACCATATTGGTAATTCCCGTCGTTTCAGCGGCCTGAACCATTGCGGCGCTGTCGTCCAAAGACGCCCCAAGCGGTTTTTCGCAGAGCACCGGTTTGCCGAGTGCGAAGGCTGCTTCGGCAACGCGGCGGTGGGTGTCCTGAGGCGAGGCAATCACGATGGCCTCGACGCGCGGGTCTTCGACCAGACTGCGCCAATCGTCCGTGGCGCGTGCAAACCCATAGGCCGCGCGATACCGCTCTGCCGAATCCGGTGACGAGGCGCAGACCATTTCCAGCCGAGGGCGCAGGGTCGTATTGAACACGGCTCCAACCGAGGCCATCGCCACCGCGTGTGCCTTGCCCATATAGCCGCCGCCAATGATGCCAATCCCGATTTCCACCTGTCATCTCCTCACGGTTTGAAATTCAATTTGCAACCGGTTGCAAAATTAGTATCCTGAGAATCAATGACTCGCAAGCTGCATTCGACAT
>NZ_CAXREH010000209.1:0-11311 GCF_964229375.1 Cognatishimia sp. | reverse complement strand
TGGCCGCTTTCGCGCGCAAGGGCGATCATGTCACGCCAGTTTTTCAGGCGCAGGGTTGCTTCGCCGGTCGGCGAGCCGACTTCGTCGATGGTCAGGTCCGCCGCCAGTTGAAACGACAGATCCCCCCAGGCCGCCGCTGCCGTGCGGATCTTGAGGGATGTGGGTTGAGGGCGGCGGTCTTCTAGCGCACGCAGATCCCACGGACGGTCAAACCCCACCTGCATGTCCAGATCCATCGTGCTCATTCTGTCGGGCAGGACCGACGTTTTCAGAAACCGTGGCGGCGCCACGCCCTGCGCTTGATAGGCGAAATCATAAAGCGGGGTCGCAGCCTCGATCTTTCGCACCGCCATGCGCACCGCATCGGCCTGAACGCTCCAGCCCGCATCAGAGGCCAGTGTCAGCTGATCGCTTGCAAAATTGCTTCGCTCCAACGGCAGGGACGCCTCTGGCGACACCACCAGCGACGCCTGCATTTTGTCGGACGTGATGGTCAGGTTCTGTTGAGGCGTTGAAAGGGTATGCGTGGTCGGCCAGACAGCGATGACATGTGTCGGGCGATAGCTGAGAGCAAGCAGTTGAAAGAAAGGCGCGCTCCAGGCCAGACCTGTGTCTGGATCCGCCAGGGCAACATCGGTGAAGCTGGCATCGACCCGATTTGGAAAGCCTCCTACGGAAAGGTCTGAATACTCGGCCTGCCAGCCTTCGGTTGCGCGCGCCGTAAACCACGCTTCGAGACCGGCTTTTGTGCCTGTTGAGGCCACAAACCAATATCCCGACCAGGCAAATGACAGTGTCAGGATCAAGTAAAGTAACGGTCTCATGCGTGCGCCTCTTCCTAAACTTTGGATTGGTGTTTAAACAGCCGCATCGCAATAGGCCAGACATGGGATTCAGATGACGCTTTGGGTTTTTGGATATGGGTCACTTTTGTGGAACCCGGGCATCGATGTCGCCGAGCAGGTGATTGCCACATTGCCAGATTGGCATCGCAGCTTTTGCATGTCGTCCATCCATCATCGCGGCACGGTTGCGCATCCCGGCTTGGTGTTGGCGCTGGATGCCGAAGAGGGGGCGGTGTGCCACGGGGTCGCCTTTCGCGTGACGCCTGGAAGCGAAGACGCCGCCATCAAAGAGCTGCGCGAGCGCGAATTGGTGTCCTCGGCCTATCTGGAAACCAATTTGATGATCGATCTTGCCGACGGTCGGCGCGTGCAGGCGGTGACATATGTGATTGACCCCAATCACGAGCAATATGTGCATCTGTCGCTGGAAGAGCAGGCGCAGATCATCACGACCGCCGTTGGCGGGCGGGGTCCGAACACGGAATATCTTTATAACACTGCCGCGCATTTGACCGAATTGGGCATTGAAGACGCAGATTTGAACTGGTTGTCGACCCGCGTGCGTCACTTGACCCGTTAATCACGCGATAAGTCAATAATCCTTGGCAGGATGCACCGGTCGCAGTAGGGTGGCCGCAGAAAAGAAACAGCGTCAGGAGCCGCCTCAATGGAGCTGCCAGACCGCGAGGCCGAGCCACAATTCTCGCAACCAATCAGCCAGATCTTCTCGATGCTGGCAGTTTTGGCGTTAACCGCTGTCGGCGGCTATATCGCCTTGCCGCGGGTTTTGCCCGTGTTTATCGCCAACCCTTGGTTCAATGGCGTCATTGTCTTCGTCTTCCTCATCGGGGTTGCGTCCTGCTTTTGGCAGGTAATTTCAATGATTTCCTCGGTCCGCTGGATCGAAGGATTTGCCGCGCAGCGCCCCGGGCATGACATGTTCCAGCCGCCACGCCTGTTGGCACCGCTGGCGTCACTGCTGCGGGCCCGTGGCGCACAAAGCCAGATTTCGACCGCCTCAACCCGGTCCATTCTGGATTCCGTTGGCACGCGGGTGGACGAAGCGCGGGAAATTACCCGGTATATCACCGGCCTGCTGATTTTCCTTGGCCTGCTAGGGACATTTTATGGTCTGGCCACATCGGTGCCTGCGATTGTCGAAACCATCCGAAGCCTGACCCCACAAGAAGGCGAGACCGGCGCGGATGTGTTTGTGCGCCTGCAAAGCGGTCTTGAGGAACAGATGGGCGGTATGGGCATCGCCTTTGCGTCCTCGCTCTTGGGGCTTGCAGGGTCTTTGATTGTGGGTCTGCTGGAACTTTTTGCAGGCCACGCACAGAACCGATTCTATCAAGAAATGGAAGAGTGGCTGTCCACGATCACGCGCGTCGGGTTTTCTTCGGGCGATATGGACGGCAGCGGCGAACAGTCGATCTTTGGCGAGGCGCTGGAGCATATGATCCTACAGATGGATCGTTTGCAGACGACCTTTGCTGAATCCGAGGAACGGCGCACAGTCATTGAAAATCAGATCGGTGATCTGGCGAATTCCCTCAATCAGCTGACCGCACAAATGAGCCGCGACGGCGGCGCCGGAACCGCGATGATCCGCGTGGCCGAAGGGCAAGAGCGTTTGATTGCCACCCTAAGCGAAATGCATCAGGGCGATGGGGTCGATGCGGAAAGCCGTATGCGCCTGCGCTCGATTGATGTTCAGATGCTGCGTATTCTCGAAGAGATCAGCGCGGGCCGCCAAGAAAGCATGTCCGAGATCCGTCAGGATCTGAACGCATTGACGCAGGCCATTGGGGTGCTGTCGCAGGGCGGCAAAGGCCGCCGTCGCGTACATCCGGGGCAGGACGACTAAGATATGGCTCTGTCGCGGCGCACCGGACAACGTTTTCAGGCTCAGATTTGGCCCGGCTTTGTGGACGCGATGACGGGGCTTTTGCTGGTCCTGATGTTTGTCCTGACCATCTTTATGGTGCTGCAGTATGTGCTGCGCGAGACGATCACAGGACAGGAAAACCAGCTTGGCGAACTGTCCGCCGAGCTGTCAGAACTGGCGCAGCAGCTGGGGTTGGAACGCGATCGCAACCGTGATTTGTCGGCCCAGATCGGCACGTTGCAATCCAACCTGAGTGATGCTCAGGCCGAGGCCGAGACCAATGCGCTGTTGATTGCCTCGT
Organism: Cognatishimia sp.; assembly: GCF_964229375.1. Classification (GTDB taxonomy): domain Bacteria; phylum Pseudomonadota; class Alphaproteobacteria; order Rhodobacterales; family Rhodobacteraceae; genus Cognatishimia. The sequence continues at coordinate 8,277 of NZ_CAXREH010000209.1, read as the reverse complement.
TGATCAGTGAGCGCAATGATGCGCGCGAGCAACTGGTGGCCTATGAGGCCCAGATCACCGCATTTGAAGCACAAGTTGCCGCGCTGATTGCGCAGCGCGACGAAGCCAATATCGCGATCACAGCGCTGGAAGGCGAAAAGGCCGAATTGCTGACACAGCAAGAGGCCATGAACCTTGCACTGGCGCAGGCGCGGGACGAAATCGATCAACAGACCGAGGCCGCGCGCCTGGCCGCTGCGCAACGCGAGGCGCTAGAGGCGATGGTGGCGCAGCTTGAAGCAGAGGCTGTGCAGGATGCTGAGGCAAGTGCCGCATTGGCCGCCCGCGTCGAAGAGCTTCAGTCCGAGTTGAGCGCCGAAGAGATTGCCAAGCTGGCCGAAGCTGCCGCCGCAGAGGCATTGCGCAAACGTTTGGAAGAGGCTGACGCCGAGTTGACCTCGCTGACGCTGGCGCTTGAGGAACAGCGTAAACAGGCCGACGAAACCCTGACGCTTCTGGCCGCGGCCGAGAAAGCCTCTGAGGATCTGGACCTGAAACTGGCCGCCGCATTGGTGCGCGAAGAAGATTTGGAAAGCCAGCTGACCAAAGCGCTTCTAGCGCTTGAGACGGCTTCAGGAGAATCTGAAAACACGCTCGAAGAACTCGCGGCTACTCTGTTGCGTCTGGAGCAAGCGGATCAGGCGGGCAATGCATTGTCGCAGGATGTAGCGCGCTTGCAGACTGATCTGGCTGCGGCTCAGGCCAATCTGGAACGTGCGCAGAATGACCGACTGTCTACCGAGAACGAGCTGGCGTCGGTTTCCGCGCAATTGACGGCCGCCTTGTTAAACGTCGATCAGCGCGACATCACCATCGGCGACCTTGAAGCGCGTCTGGCGGCGGTTCAGGCCAGCCTTGCCGCATCAGAAGCCAACGAGACCGTCAGCCGTGAGCAGCTTGTGGTGACGCGCCAAACGCTGGCAGAAACTCAGGCCTTGCTGGCGCGCACGGAAACCCAGTCAGACGAGACACGCACCGAGCTTGAGACCAGCCTTGCAGATCTGAATGCACGACTGGCGGCGCTGGAAGCGGCGGCTGCGGCGCGCGAGACCGAGCTGACCGGCGTTGCGGCAGATCTGGAGACCCGACTGCAAGAGGCCTTGGCAGCCCAGATCGAAGCGGAAAATCGTGCGACGGCGGCGGAACGTACAGGAACAACCCTGACCAGCCAGGTCGCGTCCCTTGAAGAACGGCTTGCAGCGGCGCTTGCCGCGCAGCAGTCGGCCCAGCAAGAGGGCCAGACCAACGACGATCTGCGTAAGGCGCTGGAAGAGGCGATCGCGCAGAGGCTTGCGTCACAGTCCACCGCTGAAAATCTGGAAGACCGGCTTGCCGCAGCCTTAGCGGAACGGATCGCGATTGAGCAGAACATCGAAGTGCTGACGAACGAGCGAGCCGACCTGCGCGAACAGCTTGCCCGCGCCTTGGCGGCACAAGAGGCCGCCGAGCAGGCCGCTTTGGATCGCGAAGAGATCCAGCGTCAACTGGCCGCCGCGATTGCGGCGCGCGAAGATGCCGAAGGCGCTGCGGAAACGAATCTGACCGCCGCCGAAGAGCGTGCGCGCCTTTTGGCTCTGGCCAATCAAGCGCTGGAAGACGAGCGTTTGCGTGCCACCGAGGGCGAGAAGCAGGTTGCTTTGCTGAACCAGCAGGTTCTCGAGCTGCGTCGTCAGTTGAACCAATTGCAGGGGCTGTTGGATGAAAGCCTTGCGCGCGACGCGGCGGCTCAGGTGCAGCTGGATACGTTGGGGCGCGACCTGAACGCGGCGCTGGCACGGGCGGCGGCTGAAGAACGCCGTGCACGTCAACTTGAAGAAGCAGAGCGCAGGCGGCTGGAAGAAGAAGCGGCGCGACTGGCGGCTGAGGCACAGGATCTTGCGCGGTATCGTTCCGAATTCTTTGGCCGTATGCGGGATCTGCTGGGCAACCGCGAGGGCGTGCAGATCGTTGGCGACCGCTTTGTGTTTTCCTCAGAGGTTCTATTCCCCCCCGGCGGTGCAGAGCTGAGCGGTGGCGGTGTAGACCAGATTGCGCGTGTCGCAAGCCTGTTGCAGGACGTTGCAGATCAGATCCCGCCGGAAATCGATTGGGTGCTGCAGGTGGATGGTCACACCGACAATATTCCGATCCGCAACAACCCCGAGTTTGCCGACAACTGGGAGCTGTCGCAGGCGCGCGCGCTGTCTGTTGTGCGCTTGTTGTCCGAGCAAATGGGGCTGCCGCCCAGCCGTTTGTCGGCCAATGGTTTTGGCGAATATCAGCCGCTTGATCCGTCAAACACCCGCGAAGCTCGGGCGCGCAACCGTCGGATCGAATTGAAATTCACCGAGAAATAGGCAGTGAAATTGGCAGAGCGGAATGCGCTCTGCCTGCTTTGGTTATTGATAGCTGGCGGCGGTGATGAATTCGCCAAAGCTTTCGCACCAGACCACCACCGTGGTGTAATCCGCGACGTTCACGCCCGCTGGAACGTCCACCAGAAAGCCTCCGAAACTTTTGATGTCACCGATCAGAGCGGCTTCGGCTTTGATCGGATCAAACTCGTCTTCATGCTCCACAAAGCTTTTGGTCAGATAGAGTTTATAGTCCGGGCCGGGGGCCATTTTGCCCTCGTGAATGATGCGATCTGCAGTGACAGAGATTTTGCCTTCACCCCAGTGCAGAAAGTCGCTGCCCCGAAGGTCACGCGTAAATTCGCCGCTATAAAGCGCGGCCTCGGCCTCTTGTTCCAGCTGGCTGGCATCCGGTGCAGGGGCGGCTGTGAGGATCGGCAACAGATAAATCCCAAGGGCAAAGCCGATCGCCAAGGCGCCCCCGTGTGTGATCAACAAAATCAATCTGCGAAACATAGAAACCTCCTGGCGTGAATATGCCAGAAGGATGTCGTGTTTGCGCAGACCTGTCCAGCCTTTGCTTGGGCCGCAGGGCGAGACAAGAAGAGATGGGGACCGCAACGCCGTTTGGCGCTGGTGTGACACGAAAAAGGCCCCGCGTGGTGGTGCACGCGAGGCCCTTTCGTAGTGTCGGTCGTTTTAGTCCGCAGTCAGCAAAGGCGGCTTGTCCCCTGCGATCTGCGGTTTCTCCGGGCCGTCCAGTTTCAGGTGCAGCTCTCCCGCTTTCACGGTGACCTTAACCAACCCACCTTTCGCAAGTTTGCCAAACAGCAGTTCTTCGGCGAGAGGCTTTTTGATGTATTCCTGGATCACGCGGCCCAGAGGGCGCGCGCCCATTTTGTCATCATAGCCCTTGTCGGCCAGCCATTCGGCGGCTTTTGGCGTCAGTTCGATGTGAACGTTGCGGTCCATCAACTGTGCTTCCAATTGCAGAACGAACTTCTCAACCACTTGCATGATCACGGATTTTGGCAGCGGCGCAAAGGAAATCACGGCATCCAGACGGTTGCGGAATTCCGGAGTAAAGGTGCGCTCGATTGCGGCGGTATCCTCGCCCTCGCGACGGTCGCGACCAAAGCCGATCGCGGCTTTCGCTTGCTCGGTTGCGCCCGCGTTAGAGGTCATGATCAGGATCACATTGCGGAAATCCACCGTGCGTCCATTGTGATCGGTCAGCGTGCCGTGGTCCATCACCTGCAAGAGGATGTTATAGACGTCAGGGTGGGCTTTTTCGATCTCGTCCAACAGCAGAACACAATGCGGGTGCTGATCCACACCGTCGGTCAACTGGCCGCCTTGGTCAAAACCAACATAGCCCGGAGGGGCGCCGATCAGACGTGAGACCGCGTGTTTCTCCATGTATTCCGACATGTCAAAGCGCAGCAGTTCCACACCCAGCGTATCCGCCAGCTGTTTTGCGACCTCGGTTTTACCCACACCGGTTGGACCGGCGAAGAGGTAATTGCCGATGGGCTTTTCAGGCTCTCGCAGACCGGCCCGCGCCAGTTTGATCGCCGAAGACAGCGCCTCGATGGCGGTATCCTGACCAAAGACCACGCGTTTAAGCGTTTTCTCTAGATCCTTGAGCACTTCGGCGTCGTCTTTCGAGACGTTCTTCGGTGGGATGCGGGCGATCTTGGCCACGACAGCTTCGATCTCTTTGGTGCCGATGGTCTTGCGCCGTTTGGAGGCAGGGACCAGATGCTGCGCAGCACCAGCTTCGTCGATGACGTCGATGGCTTTGTCGGGCAGCTTGCGGTCGTTGATGTAACGATCCGACAGCTCGACGGCGGTTTTGATCGCGTCGGCGGTGTATTTCACCGAGTGATGCTCTTCGAAGTACTCTTTCAGACCTTTCAGGATCTTGATGGTGTCGGGCACCGAAGGCTCGTTCACGTCAATCTTCTGGAACCGACGCGACAGCGCGCGGTCTTTTTCAAAGTGCTGACGGAACTCTTTATAGGTGGTGGAGCCCATTGTTCGCAGCTTGCCGCCCTGCAGGGCAGGCTTCAGCAGGTTCGAAGCATCCATCGCGCCGCCAGAAGTCGCGCCCGCGCCGATCACCGTATGAATTTCATCGATGAACAGAACAGAATCCGGGTGGTCTTCCAGTTCGGTGACAACCGCTTTCAGGCGCTCCTCGAAATCACCGCGATACCGTGTGCCGGCCAAAAGCGCGCCCATGTCCAGCGAGAAGATCGTGGTCGAGGCCAGAACCTCTGGGGTTTCGCCGTTCACGATGCGATGGGCGAGGCCCTCGGCAATGGCGGTTTTGCCAACGCCCGGATCGCCGACCAGCAGCGGGTTGTTTTTGCGACGGCGGCAGAGAACCTGAATACAGCGTTCGACCTCGTGGTCGCGGCCGATCAGCGGGTCAACGTCGCCAGCGATGGATTTCGCGTTCAGATCAACGCAGTATTTCGCCAGCGCGCTTTCTTTCTTGTCGGCCTCGGATTTATGCGAGGTTTGCAGACCGTCTTCGTCCTCATCGTCAATGTCGCTGCCCGAAACCGGGCGGCTTTCGCCAAAGGCCGGATCCTTGGCCACGCCATGGGCGATATAGTTCACGGCATCATAGCGTGTCATGTCCTGCTCTTGCAGGAAGTAGGCCGCGTTGCTTTCGCGTTCCGCGAAGATTGCCACCAGTACATTGGCGCCGGTCACCTCAGTGCGGCCGGAGGATTGTACGTGGATGGCCGCGCGCTGGATAACGCGCTGGAATGCGGCGGTTGGAACGGCCTCGGACCCTTCGACGTCGGTCACAAGGTTGGACAGATCCTCATCGATGAATTCGATCAGGGTTTGCCGCAGCTCGGTGATGTCGACGCTGCAGGCCTGCATCACGCGCAGGGCATCCGGTTCGTCCAGAAGGGCGAAAAGAAGGTGTTCCAGGGTGGCAAACTCGTGCTTGCGCTCGTTGGCTTGCGCCAGCGCAGCATGGATCGCCTTTTCCAAAGTGGTCGAAAATGAAGGCACTGCTCAAACTCCTTCCGATAGGTGCTTTGGGCCTCGCGGGTCATTGGGCAACGGCCGCGCGATAGTTTAGGCCCCATACTGTTAAAGTTTGGTCGATCTATGCCCGGCTTCAAGGCTTTTCTATTATTTTCCGCTCACAATTTGCGTGAGGCGCGTGGCTTTGGCGTCAAAATGGCTGAAATCACGCTGGTCTTGAGTTGCACGCATTGGGCGGCAGCCGAAGGGGGTGCCGACGTTTTGGTCTTATTTTTCAGGCTGACAGAGGTTTCACGGAAAGGCAACAACCACGGGGTTAAAGAAAACCTCAGAAATTATCTTTTCTTTTGCGCACTTCGGTAAAAATATCCACCAAATCCGCGCCCGTAAGCCCGACAGTGGCCTGCACCTCTGGGCTGGCGCTGCGCAAGAAGGGGTTTGTTGCCAATTCATCAGATAATAGCGATGGCACAGTTGGATTGTTCTTGGATCGTGCCGCTTTGATCGCCGAAACACGATTCTGAAGCGCCTGATTGCCCGGTTCGATCGACAGCGCAAAGGCCGCATTTGCGGCCGTGTACTCGTGCCCGGAATAAACCACTGTGTCCTCAGGCAACGCCGCAAGCGTGCTGAGAGAGGCAAACATCTGCGCGGGGGTGCCTTCGAACAGACGTCCGCATCCAAGCGCCATAAGACTGTCGCCCGAAAACAGCGCTTTCTCTTGTGGTATGTAGAAAGCGACGTGCCCAACCGTGTGCCCAGAGACATCGATCACCTGAACCTCGCGACCAAAGAGCTCAAACACATCCCCTGCATCGACCGACTTTGTCAGAGGTGGCAGCCGGTGTGCGTCGGCCGAGGCGCCGATGATCTCTGCGCCGAACTCTTCGGCAAGGGCCTTGGCGCCATCTGCGTGGTCCCAGTGGTGGTGGGTCAGAAGAATGACATCCAGGTTCCAGCCGCGACGTTTGAGTTCGGCGGCTATGCTGGCGTCTTCGGGGGCATCAACCAACGCGGTCTGGCCTGTGTTTTGATCGTGCAGCAGAAAGTTGTAATTGTCCGAAAGCGTCGGCAGCGTCACGATTTCCAGCGTCATGGGGGTCTCTTCTTTTGGAATTGTTGGGATTGGCTGGTTCACAGATGGCTCAAACCCATTATGTTGGCCTCAGTTATTCAGATTGGGCGCTGTGGTGCAATGCATCTTGATGTGAAAGATCTGCGCAATTTCTATTATCGCAGCACCCTTGGGCGCGCGGCCCAGAAAGCTGTGCGCGACGAGGTCGTAAATCTGTGGCCCACCGCCGCGGGGCAAACCGTTGTCGGCTTTGGCTTTGCGGTTCCTTTGCTGCGTCCGTACTTGCGAGAGGCGCGGCGGGTGATCGGCCTGATGCCCGCACCGCAAGGTGTGATGCCCTGGCCTGCGGGCATTCCCAATGTGTCGGTGCTGTGTGAGGAAACCGAATGGCCCATCGACACCGGGCGCATTGACCGTTTGATCATGATGCATGGGCTTGAGAACAGCGAGAGCCCCAGCGATCTGTTGCAAGAGGCCTTTCGCGCGCTTGGCCCCGGTGGGCGCGCTTTGTTTATCGTGCCGCACCGCTCTGGACTTTGGTCGCGGTCCGATCGCACACCCTTTGGCTATGGGCGGCCTTATTCCACCAGTCAGCTTGAAACGCAGCTAAAGCACCATGGCTTTACCCCCGAGCGGCATCGCACAACGTTGTATCAGCCGCCCAGCCACAAACGGTTCTGGCGCAAAACCTCGCGGCTGTGGGAAAACACCGGTCGGGCCTTGTCGCCCGTTCTGGCAGGCGGTGTCCTGATGGTCGAAGCCAGCAAACGCGTAAAGGCCCCAAGCGGTGGCGTGGCGCAGGCGGTGCGCAAACCGTTGCAGATTTTGGCCCCCAAGCCAGAAGTCGCCGCGATCCGCGCAAAGGGGCGTTGAAACGGCTGATGTACGGTCCGCAAAAACAGGCGGATTCTGTCAAAAGAATCGCCTTTTGCGACAAATTCCACGCGAAATATTATTATTAAATTGCAGGCAAAGGGTCGCACCTGCGTCAACACCTTAAAAACTTGGTGTTTTTCCGGTTCGCTGCACGAGCGAAACATTATTGCGAGCTATGAACTCCTCTGATACACCCCGCGTGAAATTCTAACGTCTTGATTTGCGTCGAGACGACCAACGTCCTCGGAAGCTGCATACTGCGGTATACTGAGGCCAAATATCGGAAGGGTGGACGTGTCCGAACCAGCTTCGATTTCACAAGGCATCGCCGCACGCTATGCCACAGCGGTTTTCGAGATCGCGAAAGAGTCCAAAGGTGTTGCTCAGCTTGAAAAAGGCATTGATGCCCTGAGTTCAGCTTTGGAAGACAGCGCGGAACTGCGCGAGTTGATTAATTCCCCGGTGTATTCCCGTGACGTACAGGGCAAGGCCATTGCAGCGGTTGCTGCAAAGATGGGCTTGGACGCTGTGCTCACCAACACCTTGAGCTTGATGGCGGAGAACCGTCGTCTGTTCGTTCTGCCTCAGCTGGTTGCGCGTCTGCGTGACCTGATCGCGGAGGACAAAGGCGAAGTGACAGCAGATGTCATCTCGGCCAAGGCTCTGACGAAGACTCAATCTGACAAACTGGCCAAAACGCTGAAAGCGCGCGTTGGCAAGGATGTCAAAATTAATGCGACCGTTGATGAAACTCTCATCGGCGGTCTCGTCGTTAAGGTGGGCTCGAAGATGATCGACACGTCGATCCGCTCCAAGCTCAATTCCCTTCAGAATGCAATGAAAGAGGTCGGATAATGGGTATCCAAGCAGCCGAAATCTCGGCAATCCTGAAAGACCAGATCAAGAACTTTGGTCAGGAAGCCGAAGTTGCCGAGGTTGGCC
>NZ_CAXREH010000208.1:0-7764 GCF_964229375.1 Cognatishimia sp. | reverse complement strand
TCGGCATCGGAGGCCCTGTCGGCGCAGGCAAAACCACCCTGACCGCACGGCTAGCTGAAACCCTCAAGACCCGGTACTCCATCGGCGTCATCACCAACGACATCTACACTCAAGAAGACGCCGAGGCCCTGACCCGCCTGCAAATCCTGCCTTCAGAGCGCATCATCGGCGTCGAAACCGGCGGCTGCCCACACACCGCCATTCGCGAGGACGCGTCGATCAATCTTGCCGCGGTTGCCGAAATGCAGGCGCGGATCCCCGACGTCGAGGTCGTTTTGATTGAATCAGGTGGCGACAACCTATCCGCAACCTTCAGCCCGGAACTGGCGGATTTCACGCTCTACGTGATCGACGTGGCCGCAGGCGAAGAAATCCCGCGTAAGGGCGGCCCGGCCCTGACCCGCTCGGATTTGCTCATCATCAACAAAACCGACCTCGCGCCCTATGTCGGCGCATCCCTTGATGTCATGGACCGCGACGCCACCGCCCAACGCGGCGGCCGCCCCCACATCTTCGCGCAGCTGAAACATGGTAAAAACGTGGATCAGATCATTGCCGTGATCGAGGAAAATGCCGGTCTTGCGCCCCAAATCCCTTCCTAGATCACATGATTAACGTCTGGGTTTCAATAGTTTACGCGTGATTGCCAACACCCTAGGCTCGGCGGCATTAAGTCGAGCCTGACATATAGCGGCCCCAAATGGCGGAAAATCTATTTTGCAACACCAATTGTCCTGAGCGTTTATTTGGCAACTATTGGCGGGCTTGGTTTGGCAAGGCACAACACGGCTTTGTTCTTTCTTCAGATCGTTTGTTTTGGCAGTGCCTATCAGCCCTATGCGCGTTTTGGCTTAAAAAACTTTCTTGATGTCATCAAAAAAGACCCGACCAAAATTGCGGGCCTTTCCCTGTCGTTTATTGGCTTTCTGGCTTACTAAGCGCGACCTACGCCAAAGCGGTCAGCTCGATTTCAATCCGGAACTTGGGATCAATCAGATTGCATTCAATCATCGTCGCCGCCGGAGGGTTCGCCCCGAACGTCTCGGCCAGCACTTCAAAGCACGGCTCAAATTCCGACGCATCGGGCAGGTAATAATTCACGCGCACAGCTTTCTCAAAGCCCGAGCCCGCCTTTTCCAACGCCGCCCCAATCGTCTCAAGCGCCGATTTACACTGAGCAACCACGTCATCGCCCTGCCCAACGGTGCCCGCAACATGAACAAAACCGCCCGCAACAACCGCGCGACAATAGCCAACCTTCGCCTCAAACTCCCCGCCCGAGGAAATACGTGTGATGGTCATAACGATACCCTTTTTCTCTTGCCAAAAAATATCCCCGTCGGAGGCATGCAACCTGCGACGGGGATCACTTACTTGCGCGTTTGGCGATCAGCTCGCCTCGGCGGCTTCTTTCTCGTCCGAGTGGATCATCAGCGGAGCAGCCTCTGTTGTGACCGCGTCTTCGTTCACGACCACTTCGGTGACGCTGTCCATTCCGGGCAGATCAAACATCGTATCCAGCAGAATCTCTTCCAGGATCGAGCGCAGACCCCGCGCGCCGGTTTTGCGTTCAATGGCGCGGCGGGCGATCGCCTTAAGCGCATCGTCGGTGAAGGTCAGCTGGGTGTCTTCTAGATCGAACAAACGCTGGTACTGTTTCACCAATGCGTTCTTTGGCTCGGTCAGAATGATCACAAGCGCGTCTTCGTCTAGATCTTCGAGCGTTGCCAAGACTGGCAGACGGCCAACAAATTCAGGGATCAGGCCGAATTTCAGCAAATCTTCTGGTTCCAGATCCTGGAAGATCTCGCCAACGCCGCGTTCGTCATTGTCACGCACGTCCGCGCCAAACCCCATGGCCGAGCCCTTGCCGCGTTGTGCAATGATGCGATCTAGGCCAGCAAAGGCGCCGCCACAAATGAACAGGATGTTGGTCGTGTCCACCTGCAGGAATTCCTGCTGTGGGTGCTTGCGTCCACCCTGGGGCGGCACAGAGGCAACCGTACCTTCCATCAGTTTCAGCAGGGCCTGCTGAACGCCCTCACCCGAAACGTCGCGGGTGATCGATGGGTTTTCAGATTTGCGCGTGATCTTGTCGACCTCGTCGATATAGACGATGCCGCGTTGCGCGCGCTCAACGTTATACTCAGAAGCCTGCAGCAGTTTGAGGATGATGTTTTCGACATCCTCGCCCACATAGCCCGCTTCGGTCAGCGTGGTAGCATCCGCCATGGTGAACGGCACATCCAGAATTCGCGCCAGCGTCTGCGCCAGCAGCGTCTTACCGCAGCCGGTTGGACCGATCAGCAGAATGTTGGATTTGCTCAGCTCGATGTCGCCGGATTTCTGCGCATGGTTCAGACGCTTGTAGTGGTTGTGAACAGCCACCGACAGAACCCGCTTGGCGACCGCCTGACCAATTACATAGTCGTCCAGCACCTGACAGATTTCTTTCGGAGTTGGCACGCCTTCAGACGACTTAAGCCCTGCGGACTTCGTCTCTTCGCGGATGATGTCCATGCAAAGCTCAACGCATTCATCACAGATGAATACGGTCGGTCCTGCGATCAGCTTGCGCACCTCGTGCTGACTCTTGCCGCAAAAGCTGCAGTACAGAGTGTTTTTGCTGTCCCCACCACCGGAAGAATTTGCCATATGGTCGTCCTTTCAGGCCATCTGCCTATGCCCGAGCCTTGTGCTCTTGGTTGGTCTTCAACCGTCATTCCCGACAGCTTAGGCCAGCCTTTTTCCGCATACAATGCGAAAGTGCGCCCCAGCGCGTTCACGGAGGCGCACTTTTCAATTATTTTTCTTCATCACCCGTGGCGCGGTTTTCCACGATCTCGTCGATCAGACCAAAGTCTTTCGCCTCTTCAGGTGACATAAAGTTGTCGCGTTCCAGCGCCGCTTCGACCGTCGCCAGATCTTTGCCAGTGTGTTTGACATAGATTTCATTCAGACGGGTTTTCAGCTTTTGGGTTTCCTGAGCGTGGATCATGATATCCGTCGCCTGCCCCTGATAGCCGCCGGAAGGCTGGTGCACCATGACGCGGGAATTCGGCAGGCTGAAGCGCATACCCGGGTCGCCCGCGGTCAGCAGAAGCGAGCCCATAGAGGCCGCCTGACCGATGACCAGCGTGCTGACTTTCGGCTTAATGTATTGCATTGTATCATAAATCGACAGACCAGAGGTGACGACACCGCCGGGACTGTTGATGTACATAGAGATCTCTTTGGAGGGGTTTTCCGCCTCAAGGTGCAACAGCTGCGCTACAATGAGGCTAGACATGCCATCGTGCACGGGGCCGTTCAAAAAGATGATGCGCTCTTTCAGCAGGCGGCTGAAAATATCATAGGCGCGTTCGCCCCGGCTGGTCTGTTCAACCACCATGGGGACCAAATTCATATATGTCTCGACTGGATCGTTCATCTTTGCCTGCTTTCTGCTGTGGCCCATGCTGCGGACCTGTGCCTAAAAAGAGTCTTAGTGGCGCGGGCGGGCACCTGCAAGACGTCGTTGGTTAATTCCCTAACCGCATCGTAAACTCGATTTAATTGAGGAAAAGCGCAAAACAATCCCCCTGTGTGATTTTGCTTTGTTTATAGGCAGATCGAAAACCCGCTGGGCGCTTTGTGATAAGGCGACCCTGACCGAGTGGTGCAGTCCTGACTTGATTGCAATGCGCGGTCGTCGTCAGTTTGAGCTATGTCCCCCATCGTGCTCATCATCTTGGTATTTGTTGCACCACCCATAATCTGGGGCGCGCTTGGCGTTTGGATCTTTGCGCGCACGTCCAACGCCAAATGGCTTTGGATCGGCGGCGCCTGTGCTGTTTTCTCTGCTTTGGTCGCAGTATCGGGCGTGGGCATGTTGTTTGGCGCACCGCCCAGCAGGGCGATTGCTGTCATCCAGGGTTTGATCGCGGCGAACATAGCTATCCCGTTCATCGCCGCCATCTGTGCCACTTTGCTTTTTCGACGCCGAAAGATACGTTAGCCTACTCCAAAGGTGATCAGACAAGAATGGATCGAAAGCCATGCGCAGTTTTGACGACATCTATGACATAGCCGCAGATCGCAAAGGCGGCGCCGATGCGTTGAACGCGATGCTCGAACCCTCGCGCACGTCCGCAGAGCTGGCCAAAATTCCAGAGGACCGATGGTTGGCGCAGTTCACCAAGTGTATCTTTCAGGCAGGCTTTAACTGGAAAGTCATCGAAGCCAAATGGGAGGGCTTTGAAACCGCCTTTTATGGCTTTGACGTGAACCGCGTGGCCTTCTTCAACGACGAGGAATTTGACGCGCTGCTGGGCAACAAGGACGTGGTGCGCAACGGGGCAAAACTGCGGGCTGTCATCGACAACGCGATTTTCTTTCAAGAGCTGCGCGCCGAGGGCGGCATCGCTAAAACTGTCGCAGACTGGCCCTCGACCGATTTCATCGGCTTGCTTGATCTACTGGGGAAACGGGGCTCACGGTTGGGCGGCAACTCGGCCACCTATGCGTTGCGCTTCATCGGACGCGACAGCTTTATTTTGTCTCAAGACGTCACGGCACGCTTGATCGCAGAAGGTGTAATCGACAAACCTTCGACCTCAAAAACCGCCCTGCGCGCGGTTCAGGCGGCCTTTAACACCTGGATGGAGCAATCCGGGCGTGGGCTTACGGAAATCAGCCGCACCCTTGCCCTAAGCGTCTAGGGTTTGCGAAAGGCTTTCTCTGGAACGCGCGACACAGGTGATTTGGGACAGACAGCGGAGCCTTCCATGCCTCAAATGACGACCTATGCACTTATCATGTTGATCGCAGGCATTGGTATTCCAATTCTTGCCGCGCTGAATTCCGCGCTGGGGCAACGTCTGGGCAATCCCTATGCGGCCTCGGTGATCTTGTTTTCCGTGGCCTTGACGATTGTGGTGATTGGCCTGTTCATCACCAAGGGCACATCGGCCTATTCCGCCCTGCCCGGCACGCCCATATCGCTTTATTTCGCAGGGAGTTTTGTTGCTTTCTACGTGCTGTCAGTCACCTATGTCGCCCCGCATTTCGGCATTGGAAACGCGATCTTTTTTGTCCTTCTGGGTCAAATGATCTCAGCGGCGGCGATTGACCATTTCGGGCTGTTTGGCGCGCAAGTGTCGCCGATCACATTGAACCGCGCGGGCGGCATCGCTTTGATGGCCGCAGGCCTTTACGTGATCCAGAAAACCTAAACGATCTTTCCGTCTTCCAGTCGCACCACACGATCCATTCGGCTGGCCAGCTCAAGGTTGTGCGTGGCAATCAACGCAGCCATACCCGATCCACGCACCAGCGACATCAGCGCCTCAAACACTGTGTCAGAGGTGGCCGGATCAAGGTTGCCAGTCGGCTCGTCCGCCAAAAGAACACGCGGCGCATTGGCTAGAGCCCGGCAAAAGGCCACGCGCTGCTGCTCGCCGCCAGACAGCTCGGCCGGTCGATGGGCGGCACGGTGAGCGACGTCAACAGATGCCAGCAATTCCTGCGCTCGGGCCTCGGCCGCCTGCGGCGCAACACCATTGGCCAACTGGGGCAGAACGATATTCTCTAGCGCCGTAAATTCGGGCAGAAGGTGATGAAATTGATAGACAAATCCCACATCTTCGCGTCGTGCGGCGGTGCGTCGGCGATCTGATTGACCTGCCATGTCTACACCCGCCAAGGCAACCTGCCCCGCGTCGGCCTCATCCAACAATCCTGCGATATGCAACAGCGTTGATTTGCCCGATCCCGAGGGCGCCACCAGCGCGACAACTTCGCCAGCGTTCAAGGCCAGATCACACCCCGACAAGACCGTGACCTGATTAGCCTGCCCCTTGTTGTAGGACTTTTTGACGCCCGACAGGGTCAGCACAGCATCACTCATAGCGCAGCGCCTCGACAGGGTTCATCCGCGCAGCGCGCCGCGCGGGAAAGATGGTGACAACAAACGACAGGCCCAAGCTGAGGAACACAGCCCTTAGCACATCTTCCAGTCGCAGCTCTGCAGGCAGCTGATAAATCCCCCGCACCGCCGGATCCCAAACCCCGCCACCGGCGACGTAGTTCACAAACGAGAAGATCGGATCGATATAGATCGCAAAAAGACACCCCAGCACCACGCCCAGCACCGTGCCGATCACGCCCGTAAAGGCCCCACAGATAAAGAACACGCGCAAGACCGATCCTTCTGACAGGCCCATGGTGCGCAGGATCCCGATATCGCTGCCCTTGTTTTTGACAAGCATAATCAGCCCAGACACGATGTTCATCGCAGCAATCAGAACAAGGATCGACAGGATGATGAACATCACATTGTCTTCGATCTCGAGCGCTCTGAGAAAGCCGCCCGATGTGTCGCGCCATGTCCAAAGCAACGCGCGATCGCCGGCCACCTGCAAAATATTCAGGGCCAGCAGGTCCACGTTCTCGGGATCCTCGACCATGACTTCGATTTCATTGGCCGCCCCTTCCAGATTGAAAAAGCTCTGCGCGGCGTCAAACGGCAGGTAGACGCGGGTGCGGTCAATGTCATAGCGCCCGGCGGTGAAGATATAGACCACTTCATAGCTGACCACGCGCGGGCTGACGCCAAAGGCGGTGCGCACCCCGTTGGGCGAGATCAACTTGATCTTATCGCCTAAAGACACGCCTAACTCGCGTGCGACACCCGAACCGATGGCAATGCCCTCGTTGAACCGCGCGATGTCCCCGACAGAGGTTTCAGGATTGGCGATCCGCGGGATGGTGGTCAGGTTTTCTTGCGAGATACCAAAGACTTCGACGCCTGCATTGCTGTTGCGCAGGTTCGCCATCACCTGCCCCTTCACCAAAGGTGCAGCGCGCGTCACGCCCTCGACAGAGCGCACACTTGCGGCCAGTTCGTCATAGTTCTGAATGGTGCGGTCCAGTTGCCCACGTTCGGTCACAACGGCGCTGTGATAGACCGTCACATGGGCGTTGGATCCAAGGATCGTATCCACAAATTCTGTGCGAAACCCGCTCCTTACGGCCAATGTCGCAATCAGCGCAAAGACCGCAAGCGTGATGCCGATCAGGCTGATCCAGGTCATGACTGATACGCCACCTTCGGCGCGACGGGCGCGCAGATAGCGCCAGGCGATCAACCATTCAAATCGCGAAAAAGGGGCTGTGCCTGCCATAAATGCTCCGGCCTTATTGTTGCGCGCACCCTAGGGATGGCCCCCAATCGGGTCAAGCCACGCCAGCGCGTCTTCGCCCAAAGATCAGACGCCGCAAAACCCCAAGCACCAACGCAATAGCAATCCAGCCGCCCACAAAGCCAAAGCCAGTGAAAACCGCGCCCTCAAAGCTTACCGGTACGGCTGGTTTGAAATCGATCATCGCAGCTTGCGCGACATCCATGTCGTTAAATTGAATGGCATTATAGGCGCGCGTGAACGGCCCAGAGCTTTGCAGAACGGCCAAAGCCTCGCTCATCTTTTCATAACGAACGATAGTGGACCCAATGGTTTCGGCCCGCGCGGCGCCAAGGTCACCGCTGCTCGCCAGATCATCCAGCGCGGCTTCGCGCGTCAGCCCAACTGAGGTCGCGTCGGCGTCAAAGCCTTCGACGAACAGGGTCAGCTCGTCAACAGCTCCGGCCAAACGCTGGATATACTGCTGAGAATATTCAGGAAATTGCGACAGGCTCACCCCGCCGGCCAGCCCGCCCAAGAGGGCCAATGCGCGTGCAATCATACTGCGTTCCTCTTGTTCTTTTCAGCCAAAATACCTTGAAAT
>NZ_CAXREH010000207.1:0-4883 GCF_964229375.1 Cognatishimia sp. | reverse complement strand
TCGAGGTGCTCGCCCAAGCGATCGGCACGGCGACACACGCATGACGACAGAGACAAAAGCGACGGACGCGGCGCTGGGCCAGAACCGAAAACTTGGCATCATCAGCGCTGTTCTGGTCATCTTCATCTGGTCTGGCTTTGTCGTCTTTTCCCGCTCGGGCGTGCAAAGCAATCTGACAGCTTTTGATCTTGCGGCCCTGCGTTTCATTGTGGCAGGAGCGCTCACCGTGCCTTTCGCGGTCGCGTGGTGGCCAAAACACTTGCCCTTGCGTGGGGTTCTGGCCGTGACGTTCTTTGGGCCCGGCACGTTTTACGCCCTGCTGATGTATTTTGGCATGACCGAAGCATCCGCGGCCTATGCCGCCGTGTTCGCGAATGGATCTTTGCCATTCTTCTCAATCGTTCTGGTCTTTCTTCTGACGTCCAGCCTGCCGACAAAAGCGCAAGTCGTGGGACTTGGCTGTATCATGCTGGGGGCCGTCACAGTGGGCGCATCAGGGATCACGGGCCAAGAGGCCAGCCCTTTGCGCGGTATTGTGATGTTTCTCACCGCGTCGGCTTTTTTGTCGATTTACATCTTTGCGCTCAGCCACTGGAAAATTCAGCCCAAACAAGCGCTTGCGGTTGTGAATATTCCGAACGCCCTGATCTTTCTGCCGATCTGGTACTTTGCGTTGCCCTCGACACTGGGCGATGCCCAGCTAAGCCAGATCCTGTTCCAAGCGGCGTTTCAAGGTCTTGGGCCGGGGTTCCTTGCGGTCATTCTGTTCTCGCTTGCGTCCATTCATTTGGGGCCCACGCTGACGTCTGGCTTTTCCGCAGCGGTTCCCGCAACGGCGGCCTTGCTGGCTATTCCGGTACTGGGCGAAGTCCCCTCTGTCGCCTCTTGGATCGGCATCGGCGGGGTCTGTCTGGGATTGGCGATTGTCGCCTTGCGCCGCTGACGACTTGGCCGGTCGCGCCCTAGATTTCGATATTCGTGAATTTCTTCAGCATTTCCATCGAGTTCTTGGCCTGAAATTTCTTCAACAGACGCGCACGGACGTCTTCGACGGTGCGCGGCGAAAGGCCCAGATCTAGGGCGATCGCTTTGCTTGTTTTGCCCGCGTGCAGTCCCAGAACCACGTCCCACTCGCGTGGCGAAAGTGTGGGCTGATTGGTGGGTTCGCCCACCGGCGCGTAGGTAAACACCATCCGCGCGAGGGGGTCTTCGGGCGTCAGCGTTTCAGCACGGAAGCGACACCAAAGCAGGGACTCGTCCTTGCGCCGCAAAAGCCGCATATCCGAGTAAGATCCGCCCGCACGCAGGGCCTTGAACCCGAACTCGCGCACCCGTTCGTATTCAGCATCGTCATAAAGCAACGAGCGAAACGACTGACCGATCAGATCTGATCGGTCAAACCCGGACAAATGACAGAATTTGCGGTTGCAAGTACGCACGATCCGATGCTCGGTCATGATGATCCCGATGGGGGCTGCGTCAAATGCGATGCTTTTCAAGGTCTCCATGGCTAAGATCATACCGTATTGATACGGTATTGCTACCGTATCGCTAATCCCGATGATTGATCAGGTGCCATACGTGGCAAAAAAGTTAAGATGCCTATGATTACGCAAAGCGCACACCGCTGGTGAACAAAGAGATCCGTCGTGCAAGTCTCGGACATAAAACGAGGCACCACGGCCTTGCACTCTTTCGACGCCACAAAAATTCGATAGGGAGAGACACAATGAACAAGCATATTTTGGCAGGCGCTGCCTTGCTGATGACCTCGACTGCACTTGCGGCGAACACCGACGTGACCGTCGGGCTTCAGCTCGAACCACCCCATTTGGATCCAACCTCTGCTGCGGCCGGGGCGATCGATCAGGTACTTTATTCCAACGTCTTTGAAGGCCTCACCCGCTTTGGCGCAGACGGCTCTGTTGGTCCGGGCCTTGCGGAAAGCTGGGAAATCTCTGCCGATGGCAAGACCTATACCTTCAAGCTGCGCTCAGGCGTGACATTCCACGACGGCACAGCGTTTGATGCGTCTGACGTCGTCTTCTCGCTGGATCGTGCCCGCGCCGAAGACAGCACGAACGCGCAAAAAGCACTGTTTGCTGGCATCGAAAGTGTCGAGGCGATGGATGCCTCCACGGTGAAAGTGACCCTGTCCGCGCCACAGGGCAACTTCCTGTTTAACATGGCATGGGGTGACGCGGTTATCGTTGCGCCAGAGAGCATCGATAACATCAAGACGGCTCCGGTCGGCACCGGTGCATTTGTCTTTGCAGACTGGAAACAGGGCGACAGCATCACGCTGAACCGCAACGCAGACTATTGGGGCGATGCGGCCGCTTTGGAGAGCGCGACGTTCAAGTTCATCTCTGACCCGACTGCGGCCTTTGCTGCGATGATGGCCGAAGACATTGATGCCTTCTACAGCTATCCAGCACCGGAAAACCTGATCCAGTTCGAAGCTGATCCGCGCTTCAACGTGCTTGCAGGCAACACCGAGGGTGAAACCATCCTTGCGATCAACAACAAGGCAGAGCCGTTCAACGACGTGCGTGTGCGCAAAGCTGTATCCATGGCGATTGACCGTCAGGCGATCATCGATGGCGCCATGTTTGGATATGGCACCCCCATCGGCACTCATTTCGCGCCACATAATCCTGACTATCTGGACCTGACCGGCAACGCACCGTTTGACCCAGACGCGGCCAAAGCGCTGTTGGCCGAAGCCGGGTACCCTGACGGCTTTAGCACGACACTGAAACTGCCACCTCCCTCTTATGCACGTCGCGGTGGCGAAATCATCGCTGCGCAATTGCGTGCGATTGGCATCGAAGCCGAGATCTCCAACTTGGAGTGGGCACAGTGGCTTGAGCAGGCATTCCGCGGCTATGACTATGGCCTGACCATTGTCAGCCACACAGAGCCTATGGATATCGGGATCTATGCCCGTCCGGAATACTACTTCCAGTATGACAACGCAGATTTCCAAGCGTTGATCGCGGATCTGGCCGTCGAAAGCGATCCGGCAACGCGGTCTGACATGCTGAAGCAGGCGCAGACGATCATCTCGGAAGACTATGTGAATGGCTTCCTCTTCCAACTGGCACAGGTGTCTGTGGTGAACGCAAAGCTGAATGGCATCTGGGAGGATGCTCCGACGCAGGCCGTTGACCTGACAGGCGTGAGCTGGACGGACTAAGTACACCTCAATGGCACTTTACGCATTGAAACGGCTGGGCTCGCTATTGATCTCTTTGATCGTGGCGAGCCTCGTCATCTTTACCTGCATCGAAATTGTGCCAGGTGATCCAGCATCCTTTATGCTGGGGATCAATGCGCAGCCAGATACTGTTGCAGCCCTGCGAGACGAGCTAGGGCTAAACCAATCCCTGATCCAGCGTTATTTCGGTTGGGTCGGCGGACTTGTAACCGGGGATCTGGGCACCTCTTATACCTATCGTTCACCGGTGTCGGAAATCGTCGCCGAGCGGCTTGAGATCTCGCTGCCCTTGGCGATCTATGCGCTTGGATTAACCGTCGTCGTCGCCTTTCCCGTGGGCCTTTTGGCGGCCGCGCGTCGCGGGTCGGCCACCGACGTCACCGTCATGGGCGCAACTCAGCTGGGCATCGCGATCCCGAATTTCTGGTTTGCCATGCTGATGGTCCTGGTTTTCGCGATCAATCTGCGCTGGTTCTCGGCCGGAGGGTTCCCCGGATGGGACGCAGGCTTCTGGGCTGCCATCAAAGCCCTGACCCTGCCTGCCCTCGCCCTTGCCTTGCCGCAGGCCTCAATTCTGTCGCGCGTGATGCGCTCGTCCTTGCTGGATACGCTGTCTGAGGACTACGTGCGCACCGCCCGGGCCAAAGGATTAAGCCGCCGACAAGTCATGTGGCGTCACGCCCTGCGCAACGCGCTTATTCCGGTTCTAACCATCATCGGCCTTCAGTTCTCGTTCCTGCTGGCGGGTGCAATCATTATCGAGAATGTTTTCTTCCTGCCGGGCCTTGGACGCCTGGTGTTTCAGGCGATTACCCAGCGCGACTTGATCGTGGTTGAAAGCGTGGTGATGCTGCTGGTGTTTGCCGTGATCGTTGTCAATTTCCTCGTCGACCTTGCCTACGCCTGGGTCGACCCAAGACTGAGATCACGCGCATGAGCGAGGCTAACCTGTTTCACACTGTCCTGAGGTCGCGCAATCTTGTCATCGGTGTTCTGCTGACCGCAGTCTTCGCGATCGCGGCTTTGGTGTCTCTGATCTGGACGCCCTATGACTGGACGCAGCTGGACATTGGCAACAAACTGCAATCGCCCTCGGCAAGTCACTGGTTTGGCACCGATCATTTCGGACGCGACATCCTGTCGATGCTGATGGTGGGCGCACAGACGTCTATTGCGGTGGCTTTTGTCGCCGTCGGGATCGGTATGGGGGTTGGCGTGCCGCTGGGCCTCACGGCGGCTGCACGACGTGGCAGCCTGCTGGACGAGGTGATCATGCGCGGCAACGACTTGGTCTTTGCCTTCCCCTCCCTGTTGATCGCGATCATGATCACAGCGCTGTTTGGCCCATCTGCGATCAACGCCATCATCGCGATCGGGATTTTCAACATCCCTGTTTTCGCACGCCTCAGTCGCGGCGCGGCGCTGCCGATCTGGACACGCGATTTCATCATGTCCGCACGGGTGGCGGGTAAGGGCACAGCTCGGATTTCGGTGGAACACATCCTGCCGAATATTTTCAATCTGCTGATCGTTCAGGGCACCATTCAGTTCTCGCTGGGTATCCTAGCCGAGGCGGGGCTAAGCTATGTCGGTCTGGGCGCGCAGCCCCCGATCCCAAGCTGGGGGCGTATGCTGGCGGAAAGCCAGACGCTGATCTCGCTGG
>NZ_CAXREH010000206.1:0-7301 GCF_964229375.1 Cognatishimia sp. | reverse complement strand
GCCGAGTACCGCGCGATTGTGCCGTCGGGCAATTTGCCTGCGATGATCCATGACGGCTTTATGCTGTCGGACTCAGAAGCCATTGCGGAATATTTGAACGAAGCGTTTCCAATGGTTCCGATGTTGCCAGAAACGATTCAGCTGCGGGCCAAGGCGCGGGAACTCAGCCGCTGCCACGACACGCGCCTAGAGCCTTCTGTACGCGCAATCTATCCGCAAGTGGCCTATGAAACACGCGACAGAGAGGCCGTAAAGGCTGGCGGGGCGTTGATTTCAAAACACCTAGAGGCGCTGGCCTTGTTGCTGGAAAACAGCCCGCTTGATCGCGAGACACTGTGGTTGGGGGATTGCGGTTTTGCCGTGACCTTGCCGTGGATCGAAGCCTTTGAAGAGGCGATCGATCTGCCGGTGACATGGCCTGCGATCGTCAAAGACTATCTGGCGCGGCTGCGCGCGTTTGACGTGGTGGCCGTCGAACTTGCACACTATCAAATTGCCATGGACGCTTATCTGGAAAAGGCCAAGCCGACCTAGGGCCCAAGCCTTACTTTGTCAAAAGACGACGGGCTGTCGCGATCTCGGCCAGCCCGTCCTGTTGCCGCAACAGACGCAAGCCGCGCAGTACATAGTCAAGATGTTCTTGCATGGCCTGCGATGCGCGGCGGCCCTGCCCCGCACAAATCGCAGCCACGATATCAACGTGCTGTTGATGGATCACGGATTGGTCCTTTTGGATCTGTAGGTGACGATCCAGCCAGACCCGCGTGATGCTGGCAAGAACCGGCGCCAGCGTTGCGTTGGAGACCCCGAAGAACGGATTGGACGACGTGCGCGCCACAAGCGCATGCAGTTCGGTATCCAGTTGACTATAGCGGTCCGGAGCCGTGTCCAACGTCACGGTCATACGTTCCAAAAGGCTTTGCAATGCGCGTGCGTTTTCCGGAGAAACATGGCTCGCGGCAGACTCGGCAGCGCGGCTTTCGGTCAGCAAACGCAGCTCATAGAGGGCCTCAAGCGCAAGACTATTGCCAGTGACGACAGCGATGAGTTGGGCAGGATCGCATGCGACCTGATCTGGTGCCTTTGCTTCTCCTGGCACAGGCAGTTCCAGACCAAACAAGGCCCGCCAATCCGCGTGTTCCGCTTGAAACTCAGCGAGCTCTGCGAGGGTTCGAAATTCGGACGGATCCGCAAGAATGTCCTGCGTCATGTGCAGAATGCCGCGTTTCAGCGCCGGATGCATCGCCTCAACCAATGCCAAATGCGTCTGGGCCAGAAAGAAATTATAACAACTGTCAAACACCACGCGGGCCAGATGCAAAAAGGCAGTCATGCTGTCCTCGGGGTTCGTGGATAAAATCTGTGTGTGCACCTCTGCCAGCGCAGTCTGCAGATTTGCCCGATCACTGCTGCGCGCTTTCTGTGCCGCCAATTGAACGGCATCGCAAAAAAGGTGCAGCCAATAGTCCAGCAAATGCTCGGGTTCCGTCTTGGAAACCGGGATCAACCCGGGGCGCAAGACGTCGAATAACAGCGGGGTCACATAGTGTTTGCGCGACCGCAATGTCAGCATGCCCCGCGATGTCAGCTGGGCGAGCGCGGTGCGCAAGGTGGTGCGCGAGACGTCAAATTCCAGCGCAAGTTGGCGTTCGGGCGCCAGCGGTTGGTCAGGCCAGAATGTGCCGCCCAATATAAAAGCCTCGAGTTTTCGCGCGAGGCTTTCAGAGGTATTGGGGATCTGGATCGAAAGTTCACGCATCACGGCCTCTCATGTATCGGCATTTGCGAAAGTGAAGGGAAATTTCGACATAGGTTCGTGGCTCACCCGCTGGGTATTGAAGAGACGTAAATTGCTGTGTAGACACTTTGGTATGAAAAAAGACCAAAAAAGCCAAGCCCCCATGTCGCCTGAGCGCGCCTATCTCGGCACGTTGTTGGAGCGCGCGATTGACGCCGTCAAAGGCGCGTCGTCGGTGGCGCGTTGGGTGGATCAGGCGGACATCGTGAAGCCGACAAAAATCCTTGCGGTTGGCAAGGCCGCCGCGTCGATGTTTGAGGGCCTGCCCGCCGATTGGCGCACCTCTGGCGCAGCGCTTGTTGTCACGAAATACGGCCACCTAGAGGGGCATGTTTTTGGCCCCAACGTGACCGCGCTTGAAGCCAGCCACCCTGTGCCCGATGCGAATTCGCTTAAGGCCGGTGCGCAAGCGCTGGAGTTCGTGACATCCTGCACCGCGTCGGACCACTTGCTGGTACTGGTCTCTGGTGGGGCCTCGGCCTTGGCGGAACATCTGATTGACGGAGTTTCGCCTGAAGACCTAAACGCCCTGACCCAACAAGGTCTGTCAGAGGGCGCGGATATCGGTCAAATCAACGCGCGTCGCAAAACCATCTCGGCCATCAAGGGCGGCAAGCTGCTTGCGCATTTTGCTGGTCATTCCGTCACAACGCTGGCCATTTCAGACGTGCCACGCGACGATATTGGAGTGATTGGATCCGGTCTGGGTCAATGCCCCGAGACGGCAAAGTTCGCCTGTCGGCAAGAGATCGTGGCCTCCAACCACATCGCGCGGGCGGCGATCGTGGATCAGGTCGCCAAAGATGGCCACGAGCTGATATCAAATTCCGAAACGCTGTATGACGACGTCTCGCGCGTGGCAGACCAGATCGCGCAAGAGGTGATCGCCGGTGCGCCAGGCGTCTATGTGTTTGGAGGCGAGCCAACGATCGTCTTGCCTCCGGATCCTGGACAGGGCGGGCGCAATCAATCCCTTGCTCTGGAGCTGGCAAAGCGATTTCACGAGCGGCCGGGCATTTGCGGGCTGGTGGCCGGAACTGACGGGACCGACGGCCCTACGGATGCAGCGGGCGGGTTTTTCGATGGCCAGAGTTTTTCACGCGCACCCGGTGCCGACGCGGCCTTACGTGCCGCGGACGCGGGCCGTTTTCTGGCCGCAACGGGCGATCGGATCGTCACCGGCCCGACTGGGACAAATGTCATGGATGTCGCCATTATTTTAAAACAGGACTCGGCAAACCATTAGGCACCCCATTTCACAGGCTGACCGAGCTGTTCCGTTTAAAACACCGCAAGGTAAAAACAGATCGCGTGTTTTGAATGCCGGGTATCTGATAAAGGCGTTCCTGCAGAAAGCGTTCGTATCCGCGCGTGCCGTCCACGGCGACCTTGATGAAATAATCAAAGCCTCCGGTCGTTAGATAGACTTCGAGAACCTCGGGAATCTTGGCGACTTCGGCACCAAAGGCGCGCACACTTTGCTTGTCGTGAGACTGCAACTGCACCTCTAGCAGAACGATTTCGCCAAAGCCGAGTTTCTCAAGATTTAGGTTGGCGGAATAACCTTCGATCACGCCGTCATTCTCAAGACGCCGATGCCGCTGCCAGCACGGGGCGGACGAGAGCCCCACCTGATCTGCGAGGTCTTTGTTGCTGATCCGCCCGTCCTTTTGCAGTTCACGCAGAATGGAACGATCGATGGAATCGAGATCTTTCATAGGTTCTTTCTCAATTTGTCAAAGTTGCAAAAGATAAATCCGAATTTTAGGATGATTCACAAAACTTCAAAAGCATATTTCATCGGTTTTCTGAAATAAACTTGGCGAAGCAGAAAATGCTTCACGCGCGATACTAATAAGAAGAGAGAAATATGTTTGCGTCGTGGCTCAAGTCGTCAAACGACATCACCGCTCAGTTTCTGGCGGCTGGAAAACTGCCGGATATGGTCAATCTCGGCGGCGGTCTTCCGGATGCAGGGCTGTATCCCGAGACAGAGATCAAATCCTATGCGGCCCAGATCCTGTACGGATCATCAAGCGAATGGCTGGAATATGCACCCGTCGCCGGGATCGCATCCTTGCGCCAGGCCATTGCCAAGCTGGAAACCGAAAATGGTCTGGCAAGTGCGCCTGAAAACATATTGGTCACCTCGGGCGGATTGCAGGGGTTGTCGATTGTCGGGCAGGCCTTTCTGGATTTCGGGGCACCCGCAGCGGTGCAGTCACCGGCCTATCTTGGATTGATTGATGCCTGGCGACCCCGTCAGCCAGAGTGGGCGTCCTTTAACGTACATGACACACAGGCGCTTAAGGCGGCTTTCACGGCATCAAACCTTGCTTATCTTATGCCTGCCTTCGCCAATCCGGATGGCGCCTGTCTGGCTGACCAAGAACTGGAGCACATTGTTCAGGTGGCCGCAGAACACGGCACTTTGATGGTCGAAGACGATCCCTATCGGGAACTCTACTTTGACACACCCACTCCCCTTTCGCTGAGCGCACGCGCCAAAGCGGCCGGTTTGCCTTATCTGCACATCGGATCGCTTTCCAAAACCCTGGCACCTGGCTTGCGCGCGGGCTGGATCAATGCTCCGGCTGAGATCATCGAACGGCTTACGCTGGTGAAGCAAGGCAGCGACATGACAAGCCCGGGCCTGCCGCAATTGTTGGCCGAGGCCGCCATCCGCAACCGGCTGATGGACACGCAATTGCCGAAACTGCGGGCTGCTTATAAAGCGCGTTGTTCAGCGCTTTTGAACGCGTTGGACACCCATCTTGGCGACTGGTTTGAGTGGCGCGCCCCGACCGGAGGCATGTTTGTTTGGGTTACGTCAAAACGTGAAGACATCGACACCACAAAACTGTTTGAAGCAGGCCTGAAGCACGGGGTCTGCATCAGTCCCGGGGTGGTGTTTGACCCGATTGGGGCCGACACGAAAACAGCGCGGTTGAATTTTACCTTCAACACCGAAGCCAAAATCGAGGAAGGCGTGCGCCGTTTGGCAAAGGCAGTGCAAGACACGCTGCGGTGACGACGAAAGCGCCGAACGTGTGGGAGCGCACGAAACGGTAAGCCCCGTCCGCAGCATAAGGCCGCCCCCAAGGGCGGCCTTTTCACAATTACAATTGGTCGCGAATTAAGATCACTCGCCGCGCGGGAATCTGGCGTTTTCTTCGACCACGTTCAGATCCATGTGGTTGCGCATATAGCGTTCGCTGGCTTTTTGCAGGGGTTGGTAATCCCACGGGAAATACCCGCCCTGCCGCAGCGCCTCGTATACCACCCAGCGTCGTGCCTGGCTGGCGCGCACTTCGGAATCGAATCTTTCCAGATCCCAGCGCGCTTCTGACTTTGCCCGCAAAGACGCAATCGTGCCCTGATGCGCGGGGTCTTCGGCCAGATTGACCAGCTCGTGCGGGTCATTGTCCATATGGTACAGCTGATCCGGATCCAACGCACAGCGGTTATATTTCCACGGCCCATAGCGCAGTGAGACCAGCGGCGCATAAGAGGCCTCGGCCGCGTATTCCATCGCGACCGGCGTGCTACGCTCGCCCCCTTGACCCAGGTGCACAAGGCTTTCGCCGGTGGTCCACGGCATCACCTCATCCATGCTGACCCCGGCCAGATCGCACAGAGTCGGACAGACATCGATCGTAGAGACGGGAGTTTTGACAAGTCCCGGCTCCATCGACGGCGCCGAGATCATCAACGGCACGCGGGCAGAGCCTTCGTAGAAACACATCTTGAACCAAAGTCCGCGCTCGCCCAGCATGTCGCCGTGATCGGAGACGAACATGATGATGGCCTCTTGGCGCGTGCCTTCTAAGGCCTCCATGACTTCGCCGATCTTGTCGTCCAGATACGAGATATTCGCGAAATAGGCGCGGCGTGACTTTTTGATGTCGTCTTCGGTGATGTCAAAATTGCGCCAGTCATTGGCGTCAAAGATGCGCTTGGAATGGGCGTCCTGATTGTCATACCCAAGGTCGGCGACCTCGGGCAGAAGGTGGTCGCAATCCTCGTAAAGATCCCAGTATTTCTTGCGCGCCACATAGGGGTCATGCGGGTGCGTAAAGCTGACGGTCAGGCACCACGGGCGCTCATCCTTGCCGCGGGCCAGATCATAGATCTTCTGCGTGGCGTGAAAGGCGACTTCGTCATCGTATTCCATCTGGTTGCTGATCTCGGCGACGCCTGCGCCCGTGACAGATCCCATGTTGTGATACCACCAGTCGATCCGCTCGCCCGGTTTGCGATAGTCCGGCGTCCAGCCGAAATCCGGGGGATAGATGTCTGTTGTCAGGCGGCTTTCAAACCCATGCAGCTGGTCCGGACCAACGAAATGCATTTTGCCGGACAGACAGGTGTAATATCCGGCCCGGCGCAGGTGGTGCGCATAGGTTGGGATGTCAGAGGCAAATTCGGCGGCGTTGTCGTAAACCCCTGTCTGGCTGGGCAATTGACCAGACATAAAACTGGCGCGACCGGGGGCACAAAGCGGGCTGGCTGTATAGGAATTGGCAAATCGGGTCGAGCGCTCCGCCAGTTTGCGAATGTTGGGCGCGTGCAACCAATCTACCGGACCATCCGGAAAAAGAGTTCCATTCAGCTGGTCGACCATAAAGATCAGAATATTCGGTTGTGTCATCTCCGCCCTCTTTCGTTTTCCGCAAGTGTTGGCAGGTTTTATGCAAGATCGACCGCTTATTTGCGACCACTTAGAAAGATCGCAAGACGTGATCGCGGGCATCACAGATCTCTGATTGACCATTCCGGGGGCTTTGGCAAAGCTGAAACGGGATCCAAATGACGCGAGGCCAAGATGATCACCTGCTATATTTCCTATCAGATTGACCCTTCACAGGTCGCGGCGTTTGAGGCCTACGGCAAAACGTGGATAGCGCTGGTGGAGCGTTATGGCGGGCAGCATCACGGGTATTTCCTGCCGCACGAAGGGCCTAACGATCTGGCGACTGCCGCGTTTTCTTTTGAAAGCCTTGCGGCCTATGAGGTCTATCGCGACCAGATCAAATCTGACCCCGATTGTGTCGCGGCCTTTGAATTTGCAGAAAAGACCGGCTGTATCAAACGCTATGACCGCCATTTCTTGCGCCCATGCCTGACCGGGGATGCCCAGGCGATTGCGGCGTTCAAAGCGTAGGATCCCGCACAAGTGCGCGGGATCCACTGGCTTATCGATTGTCCAGTTGCGCGTTTACCGACCGCAGCCCCAACTGGGTGATGCGATAGGGTTGCCCGCGCTGGGATTTGATCAAACGCCGTTTTTTCAATCGGTCAAACGTGACCAGATCACAGTTGGTCAGCACATGCCCATCCCGATTGAAACATTGAACCGCATGGACTTTGCCGTTTGGCAGCCGCTGATAGTGGATCGCACCACCCTGCGCCAAAACATGCAAAACACGCTGCTCGTGTTTTGAGATATTCATTGGAGTGTCTCTTGAGTTTACGTCAGCCGAAAAGGCTCCCGGCATCGCGC